>JAIRWI010000040.1 GCA_031269095.1 Holosporales bacterium | reverse complement strand
TGTTTCTTGAAAAACAAAATCCTTCCTTCCGCAAAAATTACAAGATCGCTCAGTTTGTCCAAGCCGCACAGTACTCCGCACATGATTATTATTAATATGTCCGATATTTTGTGCTCTATGTAACTCGGATGCCTCGGATCCTCTATAATTCCAAATCTTTCTTTTATGGACATGTTCGCTCCCTTCTTTCCCTAATACTTAGAAAATCTTACAGAAGCTGATAATTAATTAACACTTATTCATAAAAAAAATTTATGAAACAGCCGTGATTGTTGCGTGAATTCGGGATGACAAAGGAAGGCCAGGATGATATAATTACCATGTTTGTTAAGGTTTTGAGGAACGAGGATGGAGCAATTAGAGGGTAAAAAAGTGTATCTGATTCCCCTATCGATGCAAGAATTGAGGGGGGGGAATTATATAGATTGGTTAAACGATAAAGAAGTATGTAAATATAATTCCCACGGAGATGTGAAGTATACCTATGAAGATGCGGTAACTTATATAAATGAGCTATCTAACAACGCGTCTAAAATAGTTTACGCAGTATATTCTCGCAATGACAAAGTGCATATAGGCAATATTTCGTTGCAAAAAATTGATAAAAAAAATCGCAATGCAGAAGTTGCTCTCTTATTTGGAGAAATTTTTTATTGGAACAAGGGATGTGCCACTGAAGCTCTACAATTACTTATAGAAAAAGGCAAAAAAATTGGATTGCACAGATTATACTTTGGGACTCATATGGAAAATGTTGCCATGCAAAAAGTTGGAGAAAAATTAAATTTTCAAAAAGAAGGGCTATTAATCGAAGCTCAATTTAAAAATGGCATATATAATCATGTGTATATATATGGTTTAATAATTTAATAGTAGGAGAATGAATGAAAAAACAATTAGTAGACGGCATCGTTTATTGTTCGCGGTGTTGCATGCCAGAAACGCAAGAGGGAATTGCCTTTGATGAAATGGGCCACTGTACGGCCTGTCAATCTTCCGAACAAAAAATGCATATAAGTTGGATAGAGCGCGAAAAATTACTAAGAAAAATTCTTGAAGAAGCAAAACAAAAAGCAGGCGATAATTATGATTGTATAATTCCAGTAAGTGGCGGTAAAGATAGTGCTTATCAAGTCTATTTACTTACGCAGGTTTATGGGATGAAGCCGTTAGCTGTTACATTTAATCACAATTGGCAAAGCAAAACCGGGTGGTATAATTTGCAAAATATGCTAGAAAGTTTCAACATTGACCATATAATGCTTACGCCTAACAGGGATTTTGTAAATAAAATAGCAAAACGCTCTTTAGAGCAAATAGGAGATCCGTGTTGGCATTGTCACTTTGGTGTTGGATCGTTTCCGTTACAAATAGCCGTCAAATTTAAAATACCGTTATTGATATGGGGAGAATCTGTGGCTGAAACATCTGGACGAGCATCATATTTCTCTAATAACTATGCGTATGACAGTGATTATTTTTTGAAAATATCTGCGAAAAAAACAACCGATATGATGCGTTGTGCATATATATCTTCAAAAGACTTATTTCCTTTTGAGCTACCTACCTATACTGAGATGGAACAATTAGGAATCCGTGGAATACATATTGGCGATTATATATTTTATGACGAAGAGAAACAGACTGAGTTTCTCAAAGAACATTTTGGCTGGAAAGAAACAGAAATGGAAAATGCGTACAAAGGCTATAAGTCAGTTGAATGCATTATGGCTGGACTGCATGATTACACGTGTTATCTAAAGCGCGGATTTGGCCGAGCTACTTGTCAAGCATGCGTAGATATCAGAAATGGATTAATGACAAGAGATGAGGGATTAGATATTTCCAAAAAGGATACTTTTATTCCAGAGGCATTAGATTATTTTTTAAAGAAAACAGGAATGACAAAGGAGGAGTTTTATGCGTGTATGAAAAATCATAGGATAGAAAAAATAAAAAATATTGAATTACAAAACAATTCTAAAACGCATCCTAACAGAGAAAAAATACTGCCTTTTGTTGAGCAAATAATCAATGAGTTAAGTAATTTGCCAGACCCGAGAGAAAAAAATGACTAATAGCTTGTTTTTGGAAAAATCTATAGATGAAATACACAAATTATTAAAGAACAGAAAGTTGTCGATAGCAGATATAGGAAAAGTTACGACAGAGCGAATTAAAAAAAGTGGAGAAAAATATCATGCATTTACGGAGTATAGTGAAGATACAATCCAAGGTAAATATAATATACAACAAAAGTTATTTGAACAATATGGAATAGTCAAACCTTTTACCGCAATACCGATTGCGATAAAAGATATCTTTAATACTATAGATTATAAAACTCAGATGGGAAGTCCGCTTTGGAAAGATTTTATGCCCGGGAATGATGCCAGAGTCGTTTATTATTTAAAAAATGCAGATGGAATTATCGTAGGAAAAACTGTTACAGCAGAGTTTGCTGTACATGCCCTTAATGAAACATTAAATCCGTATGATATAAGCAAAACTCCTGGAACATCTTCTAGTGGATCGGCGGTAGCTGTAGCATTAGGAATAGTTCCTATAGCATTGGGAACGCAGACAGCCGGTTCTATAATCAGACCTGCAAGTTTTTGCGGAGTGTATGGTTTTAAACCATCGTATGGATTAATACCAAGAACAGGAATTTTAAAAACTACAGATACGCTGGATACAGTTGGATTTTTTACAACAATGGTAGACAATATTAAGAGGATTTTTGATATTGTTATAGTAAAAGGACCAAATTTTCCATTTTCTAATTCAGGACTAAAAGCTAGTGCACAAAAAATTCATAATTCACAAAAACAAAAAGTTAAAATAGCGTTCGTAAAAACATATACTTGGGATGACGCTTACAATTATGCGCAAAATTCTATTTTAAAATTTATCAACAAAATAGCAAACTGTGATCTGTTTGATATATGCGAAACAGAACTTCCATCTGTCGTTCAAGAATCACATAAAATTCATGAAATAATATATGATAAATGTCTATCTTATTATTTTGTGAACGAATATAAACAGAAACAGCTAATTTCAGAAATGATGAACAAAATGCTGGAACACGGATTGTCAATAAGCACGCAAGAATATATTTCCGCCATCAGAAAACAAGAGGAAATTATTTGCGCTATGGATAAATTTTTTGAACATTACGATATAATACTTTCATTAAGTACTGCAGGAGAGGCTCCCAATAGAAATGTTTGTGAAAATAGAGATCCATGCCTTATATGGACATTGTCTCATTTACCAGCGATAAATATTCCTATTTTTTACTCTCCTAACGGTTTGCCATTTGGGATACAAGCAGTCGCAAAAAAATATGATGATTACATGTTAATCAACTTTTGCGAGAATTTGGTAAAAATAATAAAGCAGAATGGTTAAAAAATACGAGATACAATGAAATTTCACAGATCAACTCTTCTATAATTTCGGGAAATTTTAGATCTGTTAGATTCACACCACGACTCCTCTAATATCCACTCGCATCTGCGTAATCAGGTAAGTCCCGCTCAGCGACAGAGTTATGCGGCCGTCTTTAACCTCTTCAACAGTAACCTTTTTCAGATTCAATCGCGGCTCCCATCTCTCCAGAGCTTCTGCAACAGCCGCATAAATTTGCTGTAAAAATTCTCGATTTACAGGCCTATCAACCAAATAAAAAAGATTGGAGCCATACTCGCGGCGCA
>JAIRWI010000013.1 GCA_031269095.1 Holosporales bacterium | reverse complement strand
CATGATACTTCGATGGCTTGATGTGTTGCATATTTTTGCCAGTTTTAACTCCAAAACGGGTCAATAACTCCATTTGAATGATACTTCGACATAGCAAGGTATCGAACCTGAAAGCCTCGAAATTCTCATTTTTTGAATGATACTCCGTTTTTTAAGAGTAACTTTTCAAAAGTTTCCCCGCCAAAAAAACTCTATAAACCTTGAAACCTCTGAGTTTTGTGTGTCAAATAAAAGTAGTGTTCGTATTTTTATGGCTCATACATGGGGGTTCGAACCTATTGTGCACAAATATTGTCATATAGAATTTTGAGATAGTTATAACTGTTTTACCTGATATTAGTATTATAGGTGTTTAATTCGACAATCGAGTGATTTTTGAAGTCATTTCCCCCAGAATCATTGGGTTTTTTTGTATTTATACCAACTCGGTTGTCGGTTTAATCAAGTATAACAAAAATGCCAAATCCCCTATAATTCCAAGGGTTATAGCTTAAAAAAAATTACCCCCGTTGCTAACTAGAACGAGTATAGTGAATTTTTCATATAGATAGATTGCTCATTTGCTACATGAATTAATATATGCTACAATTTGTTTCTAATAACTACGAAAGTTTGGTAAAAATTATGTCTATGTCATTAAACAAAGTGAGTTTGATTGGAAACGTCGGGAAAGATCCTGATGTTAGGTTTCTTCCAGATGGTAGCCGAGTTGCCTCATTTACATTGGCTACCGGAGAAACTTGGAAAGACAAAACAACAGGAGAACGTAAAGAAAAAACTGAATGGCATAAAATTGTTGCCTTTAACGATAGGGTCGCTGAAATTGCAGAAAAATATATTAGAAAAGGTTCAAAACTATACATAGAGGGACAAATACAAACTCGTAAATGGACTGATGCAAATGGTATCGAAAAATATACAACGGAGATTGTAGTTTCACGTTTTAAAGGGGATGTTTTGCTTATGGATTCCAAACCACGTGATT
Source organism: Holosporales bacterium (assembly GCA_031269095.1). Classification (GTDB taxonomy): domain Bacteria; phylum Pseudomonadota; class Alphaproteobacteria; order RUG11792; family RUG11792; genus JAIRWI01. Next base: position 71,515 of record JAIRWI010000013.1, on the reverse strand, counting down.
CATTATCAGAAATACCTGAAAGTACTGGTGCCGCTCTCCATCACAATGACGAAAGACCATCGGATATTCCATTGGATGACGATATACCATTTTAGTTAAAAATAGCTTCTATGAAGATTTCCGTCCTTGGCGCGACTGGAGCTATGGGGGGGCGTGTTATAAAATCAGCTCTTCAATCGGGGCACTATGTAGAAAACAAGGTTGCTAGTAGTGATGATATTTCGTGTCTATTCAGTAATACAGATGTGGTAATAGATTTTTCATCCTCAATAGCGACGGAGCGTATGCTTTTATACGTTAAAAAACATATGCCTAATATTCCGATTGTTATAGGAACAACTGGGCTTTCAAAAATACATATAGATCTTATGGAGAATTGTTCCTATTTTACTCCTATTTTTCATGCTCCAAATATGAGCTTTGTTGTATCTCTTATAAACACCTTGCTCGCTCTTGTTGCAAAGATACTCCCATCTCAGGAATTTGATACAGAGATATCTGAAGTTCATCATAAGCTAAAGAAGGACGCTCCATCTGGCACTGCTCTTATGTTTGGGAAAACAATAGCAGAGGTTCGAGGTGATAATTTCCTAGATGTAGCGAATTTTATTAGGTATGGAATAATAGATCAAAGGAAAACTGGAGAGATAGGGTTTTCCGTACAGAGATGCGGAAGGGTCATTGGAAAACATAAGGTAAGTTTCGTTGGAAATCATGAAAATATATCAATTATTCACGAAGCTCATTCTAAAGAGATCTATGCCGTTGGGGCTATTCATGCAGCTGAGTGGACATATAAGCAGAAGCCTGGTTTATATGATATGCGGGACTTAACCAAAGATGCTGTGTTACCAATTATTAAAGAAATGTGTGAGGATTTAGAATAAATATATGGAAGACAAGCCAAAACCGCTCGTAAAACATATATTAGAGCTACGTTCTGCAATTCTGCATTCTTTCGCATATGTGTTGGGCGGAATGCTTGTATCTTTCGCTTTTTATAATTATATTTTTGAATTTCTATTAAAGCCGGTTAAATCAGCCATTGGGACTAGTTCAAAAATTATTTATACATCTGTTGCTGAGCCAATTGCAACTGAACTTAGAGTGGTTTTTTACTCTGGTTTATTATTAACGTTTCCTTTTGTTATCAACAATATATGGAAATTTATTAAGCCAGGACTGCGACTGAATGAATATATTACGATACGTAAATATATGTATTTTATAACAGTGTTATTTATAATCGGTATTATTTTTGCGTATTGTATAGTTGTTCCAAATATTTTATATGTTCTTACTAAAACCTTAGCAAACAAGAACAATATTATGTTTCTTCCTAAAATAAGCGAAAATATTTCATTTGTGATAGTCATAGTTATGTCTTTTGGCTTTAGTTTTCAGTTACCGCTTATTATGATTATTTTAGATAAGATCAAAATTATACCGTTTTCCAGACAAAAAAGTATATGGAGAGAATATATTGCTGTAATTGTTATAATCTCAGCAATTATTACCCCCCCCGATGTGCTTAGTATGATTTTTTTAGCAGTTCCGTTGATTTTATTGTATTGCTTAACACTTGCTTATAACTCTATTACAAGTAGTTCAAATAACAAAAAACATTAGTGAAAAATAACTTTTTAAAAAACATGGTTATATAAGTTATATACTCTCTCCAGTTAACAACAGGTTAATTTTTCGAAATATATTTCAAGGAATTACACGGGGTTTTGGTATATTTGTTGATATTGAAGTCAAGTAAAACAACTATGTAAGGAAAACTTGCCAATCAAGAGCCTGTATATTTCAATCTCCGATAAACAACTCTCTTGAGTTTTTTCGAAACAATCGGATATTATAGATGGATTCACTTAGTAAAATTACAGTAATGCTTAGATTAAAGATAGAAAATTTTTTAATACCACTGATACTTTTCGTTCTTTTGTTCTCAATAATGTTTGGCAATGTAATTCCTTTGAGTATCAAACAATTTTTGTATTCGCTTAGTTTATTTATTAAAGATGTTTTGATATTTTTACTACCGATTATTATATTTGCTCTCGTGTTCAATTCTGTTTATAAGCTTGGAATGAAGGCGATTAAATTTATATTCCTGATTGTGCCTCTTATCTGTGTATCAAATTTTATGAACACATTGCTATCATATGTTACCTCCGTATCTTTTTTAGAAAAAAATTTTGTTTCAAAAATAGAAAGTATAAAAATGGGAATTCTTCCTTTAACAGCAACTTTTACAATTCATCTTCCAAAGATTATTTCAAACGATGTAGCACTATTACTTGGTCTAGTTTCAGGCCTTCTATTTAGCCTAATACAAAACAACGCTTCTCAAAAAATCTCTACAATTTTGGAGCAATGCACAAAGTGTTTTTTTAAAGTATTAATGCCAATTGTTCCACTTTTTATTGTCGGTACTGCCCTTAAACTGCAACATGATGAAATGCTTCTTACAATAAGCACTAAATATTTTCCAGTACTTATAATATTTGTTTTTTCTGCACTTAGTGTTGTTACTTTAGAATATCTTATTCTAGCAAGATTTAATCTTAGTAAGTTTTTCTTGTATATAAAAAATATTATCCCAGCAATTATTACCGGATTTGGCTCTATGTCAAGTGCAGCCGCCCTCCCTCTTTCAATTAAGGCAGCAGAACAAAACCTTCGGCATAAAGAAAATGCAGGAATTGCCGTACCAAGTATAGTTAACATACACCTTGTCGGTGATTGCTTTTTTATTCCGATGATGGCTATTACCATTATGATTTCTCTAGGAATAGAAATTCCAAATTTATCTATATATACTGCTTTTGCTCTACATTTTATTTTAGCAAAATTTGCTGTTGCGGCTGTTCCTGGTGGGGGAATTCTCGTCATGATCCCCATACTTCAGAAGTATTTAAATTTCAATGCAGAAATGCTTGGGCTTATTACTGCTATATACGTTCTTTTCGACCCTATAATAACGGCATGTAATATTGCAGGAAACGGGGCAATGGCCATTATATTCGACAAAATAACAGACATTTTAAAGATAAAGAAAATACAAAAAAAATATTAAACTGTGTGCCTCACAATATTTGCGGGTGATTAGCGATGATCTTAAATTGAATAGAAAACAAAAAAAAAATTACAAAGAACTAAAAAATAATCTTAGACTTAAATTGATTGCTAATTTTTTTTAAATGCGATAAAAATTTGATCAATCCGTCAACATTGATAGAAAATATTGGAAAATATGACCCAAATGTAAATAAAGAATACATAAAAAAGGCATACATATTTGCACTAAAATATCACGGGACTCAACTAAGAGATTCGGGAGAACCATATTTTTCCCACCCACTTGAGGTGGCATCAATATTAATTGAACTAAAAATGGACGCAGAAACCGTAGTTGCGGGGCTTCTCCACGATACTATAGAAGATACAAAGGCAACTCTGGAAGACGTCCAAGAAGAATTTGGGCAAGAAGTTGCAAATATGGTTGATGGAGTAACTAAGCTTTCTGAATTAGAAATGTCCAGTGACTCTAAAAAACAAATCGAGAATTTTAAAAAATTACTGATTTCTTCTGCCTCAGATGTAAGGGTTCTAGTAATAAAACTGGTCGATAGACTCCATAACATAAGAACATTACAGTTTCGCCCAATTTATAAAAGACAAAGAACTGCAGAAGAAACACTGGAAGTATATGCCCCCCTTGCTGCCAGACTTGGCATGATAGTTGTTAAAGAAGAACTCCAAGATACGTCTTTTTTTGAACTTTATCCTGAAGTTTACAATTCTATCCATAGTAGACTTAAAGATTTATATGAAAAATCTGTCCCAGTTATAGAAATAATAGTTTCGAAATTTAGCGAGATAGCTGAAGACATCGGTATAAAAAACCCAATCATTACAGGAAGAATGAAAAGTCCATACTCGATTTGGGAAAAAATAAATAGACGTAACATATCTTTCGAACAACTTGCCGATATTATGGCTTTTAGAAATATTTTGGAAACGGTTGATGATTGCTACAAAATGCTGGGAGCTATTCATAAAGGATATAAAGTTATTCCAGGCGGATTCAGAGACTACATAAGTGCACCAAAGAGTAATGGATATCAATCCTTACACACTAGTGTTATAGGGCCGTTTAACAGACGTATAGAAATTCAAATACGAACTCCTAACATGCACCAGATCGCTGAATATGGTATTGCAGCACACTGGAATTATAAGCAATCTAACGGATACCAAACCGAGTGGCTAAGTGATCTTGCAAATACTTTGGAAAATTCTTCAGAAATAGAAGATTTTTTTAAAACTTCTAAAACTGAAATGGTCTCTGAAAAAATATTTTGCGTCACCCCATCTGGAAGGATAGTGCAGATTCCAAATGGATCTTCTATCATCGATTTTGCGTACGAAGCTCATCCAGGACTTGGAAATTGTGTTGTAAAAGCCATGGTTAATGGCAGGGAGGTCCCATTAAAAACAAAACTTTGTAATGGGGATGCAGTGCAAATAGTAACAGATCCACACGCCAGACCATCTGAAGACTGGAAAAATTATGCATTCACCTTAAAAGCTAAATTAGAAATACAAAAAAAATTACGAGATCTATCTTCAAAAGAATCAGAAAATACTTCAAAAGGGGAGCAACAAACAATTACGTATTCATCATGCTGCATGCCGGTTTTAGGAGATAGAGCAGTTAGCCTTATAAATGTGCAAAATAATAGGGCCTACATTCATATAGAAAATTGCCAAGCATTGAACAACAAAATTTTAAGTGAAAATGAGAAAATTGTCATTTTTAAATGGGGAAAAAACGCAAATAAGCTTAAATACATAACAAAATTTCTAATTACAATGAAGTATACCTCTGGATGCATTTCCAAAATTGTAGCAGTAGTAGAACAGATGGAAGCAGAAATAATAAGTTGTAAAACTGAAGAAAAAGTCGAAGAATTCGCCACAATTTGTATAGAGCTAAAGGTTCAAGATATTGAACATTTAATGGAACTGAAGACTGTTATAAGAAATCATAACTTTGTTATTAATATTGAAAGAATTTTAAACTGCTGTGCGGCATAAGACATTACCTATAATATCTCTTTTAAGGTTCTTAATATTGCAGTGTACCAATTTCTACCTAACAAAATATTTTTACATTTATAGTTCTTCCAGTTAACATTGATATCGACAAATATACCTAAAACATCAGTATTTCTTGGGATAGATTTTGAAAAATTATCTCTTCACCAACTGGAGAGGGAGTATAACATTGATATAGACAAATATACCTAAAACTCTTATGGTTTTAGGAAATATAGCTTAAAAGATTATCCTGTTGCTAACTAGAATGAGTATATCAGCTCTATATCTCCCAGAACAAGGGGAGTCCAAAAAAACCTTAACTGTTTGTTAATTTGTTTTATAGTGTCTCCCCCATTATAGTGTTATTTTCATTCTCTCATTTAAAAAATTCCTTTTCAAAAATTTTAGTGTTTATTTTAAGTTTTTATGGTATAATAACTTTGTGACGTAATGTAAAAAACACGTCATGATGACAACGACAACAACGGTGATGATGGCGCCCCCCTCCTTTTTAGGAGGAATATATATGTGTGTATTGGGACCCAGCTTGGTCCCCCCTTTTTTTTTAACGGAATAACAGCCAAAGTTATGCCCAAAAGCATAAACGCTTAGGTGTATTTAAAAAAAAACATTGTTCAATCCCCCCTAAAAAAACTGTGAATTATGCTCACTCTAATTAGAAACGAGTAATTTCTGAAGATACATCCCCAGGAATTACATAGTTTTTGGCATTTTTGTTGTACCCATTTCAACTAGCATAACTATATATATTCTGCCCATTTGCCATTTAGATGATAAATAAAAAAACAAAAAAACCAATAATTCCAGGGGATATACCCAACTAACCTATTGCAATCTATAGCTGCTTCAGTTGGTATTAAGTATTAACAAAGAAGCCAAAACCCCCTGTAATTATAAAAAATATAGCTTAAAAAATCACCTATTTACCAACTGGAAGCGAGTATAACATAAATATAAAACACTTATATAATAAAAAACTTACAAATCACAATAATATTTACAATAAGGAATAATTAAAATGAATAAAAAAGAAATAATTCTCCCAATGTATAATTGGGACGAAGTCGCAAGGGATAGTCAAAAAATCCCTAAAGGAGACTGGTTTCTTTGGCTTATAAGAGCCGGAAGAGGCTTTGGAAAAACCAGAACAGGAGCTGAATCAGTTATGAAACTTGTCGAAGAAGAGGGCTATAGAAATATAGCAATCGTTGGAAAAACCATAGATGAAGCCAGAAAAATTATGGTCGAAGGACATAGTGGTATAATGTCAACTTCCCTAGCCTATGAAGGGAAGGTACGTTTCTACCCCTCTCGCAATGAACTTGTATGGGAAAACGGAGCAAAGGCCAGGTTATATAGCGGAGATCGCCCTGAATCTCTTCGAGGTCCCCAATTTGATCTCGTTTGGACTGATGAATTCGCTAAATACAAAAGAGGAGAGGAACTCTGGGAACAGATCCTCATGACCCTACGCCTTGGCTCTAATCCAAGATGTATCATGACTACAACTCCAAGACCATTGCAAATATTAATAGAACTTTCTGCCAATGCTTTTACCCACCTGACAAGGGGGAGTACCTTTGAAAACAAGGATAATCTCGGTGCTCGTTTTATAGAAAATATGAAAAATAGATTCGAAGGAACAAACCTTGGAAGACAAGAACTTCTAGGGGAAATAGTTGAAGATAACGATGCAATGCTTTGGAAAGCAGAAAATATTAAGTATAAAGACATTAAACGTAGTGAATTAAAACGAATTGTTATCGGGGTCGATCCGGCAGTTACCAATAACGAAAACTCAGATGAAACAGGGATTATAGTCGCTGGAGTCGGAAAAGATGATAAAATTTATGTTCTCGAAGATTTAAGCGGAAAGTATAGGCCACCACAATGGGCTAAAATTGTTGCTAAGGCATGTGAAGACTATCAAGCAAATAGAGTCGTTGCTGAAATAAATAATGGTGGAGATCTTGTCGAAGAAATGCTTAGAACTGTATCCCCGTATATTCCATATTCAAGTGTTAGAGCCGTCAAAGGTAAAACCGCTAGAGCCGAACCAATCGCTTTGCTTTATGAATCCGGAAATGTTTACCATATTCAAAAATTCGATAAACTTGAAAAACAGATGAAAAACATGAGCCATAGCGATGAAGACAATAATATGCACGATGATAGAGTTGATGCCCTCGTTTGGTCTCTTTCTGAAATAAAAAATAAAAAACCTTCAAATGTTTCAATAGAATTAATCTGATTCTATCACCAGTTTAGAGAAAACTCACATTCCAAAAAAACTTTATAAAAAAACTCCATGCAAAAAAGTAACATTGAACTCATTAAAAACATGATATACAATACACATTATCGTCATCGTCACCGTTGTGTTGTTGTTACGTTGTCGTATATGTTATGTTGTCATCTTTATCATCACGATCACGTTACCTGTGATCGCGTAGCGCGCTCTTAGCTCAGTTGGATAGAGCAACAGCCTTCTAAGCTGTGGGTCGGGAGTTCGAGCCTTCCAGGGCGCGCCAGTGTATGTCTCAGTCAGTCTGTTCTCACTTGATATTCACAGGTTTCTTTGTTATAATCCGGCATAGAGTCAGTACCTGGTATAAAAACAAAAATTATGAATTTTTTAAAAATACTTCTTTTAACACTCATTGCTTCTAACTTTGACGTTTCGTACTCGCTTGATGTAGCAAAAATCGGAAAAGTTGATAACGAATCGAAATTTTATAATGATAAAAAACCCTTGGAAGCAATAAGTGCTATCAAAAAATCTAACAAAAAAAATTGTATAGACGATATAGATAACGTATATATTGGGGCGAAAGTTAATGGATCACAGGAGTTTTATGTTATAGCTACGGTAAATAGCGACATTATTACAAACGTTGATATTGTAAATATGGCGCGCTTTATAGCCTTCTCTTCTGGTAAGGTTTTCAATAATTCCGATCTGAAACTTATGGCGGATGGTATTCTCGCAAAAGCAATAGATATTAAACTCCAAGAGCAAGTTTCCAAAAAAAATAATATGGAAATTTCCAAAAAACAACTTGAAAAAAGAATTCAGGATATAGCGGATAGAAACGGTATTTCCGTTGAAGAACTGGGGAAAAAGTTCGAACATCTAGGAATTAATATGGATATTTTTAAAAAGGACTTATTTTCCCGGATGTTGTTTTTCTCAATTGTTGAAACTATGAAAAATAGTATAAGAATTACCAAAAGAGAAGTAGAAGAAATAAAAAAACAGGAAAAGGAAAACCTTAATTATACTAGATACCACGTATACGAAATATACTTTAGAGTTTCTAATAAAAAATCTAAGGAAAAAGTTAGACAAAATGCTGAGGCGGTTTATGAACTTCTCCAAAATGGGTTTAATTTTCAAGTTATGGCAGAGGCAATATCACAGGGGAATTATAGATTCCAAACTGGAGACCTTGGCCCAATCGTAGAAAAAAATCTAGATAAAACTATAAAAAGTGCGGTTCTTAGCTTAAAACCTGGGGAGTTTAGTGGAATTATTGATACAAATACTGGATTTAAAATTGTATACCTCGAAGATAAAGCAGAACCACACAAAAAAGGATCAACGGAAGCTAAATATAAATATCTAAAGTGCAGTATACAGCATCAAGGGGGAATTATGACATCCTCGGATTCTGAAGCAGTTTATGCAACTATAGAAAAACTAAAAACAGCAAAAAATGCAGATTCATTTAAAGCGATTTGCAAAAAGGATAATGTGACCGTCGAAGAAAAAGATGAAATGCCTGAGACCCCGTTTGTTGCAAATATACTAAAATCCTCTATGGGAAAAGCTAATACCGCACATTCTATGAACGGAGAAAATTATGTTGATGTGTATTTTACAGTTAGTAAAGAAATTCCAAACGCTGAAATCCCAGATGAAAATGAACTTAAAAACATGCTGATATCTAAAAAAGCTGCAAAAGATTTTGCGAGAAATTTTAAAAAAGCTCAATATATTTCGTTTATAAAAATCGATCAAAAAAAGCTGGAGCATTTGGTAAAATAAGCATTCTTTTTTTTTTGTTTAGACAAAAGTATACCAATTGGTTCCGTTAATGTTGTCAAGGTCCGCTTCGCTCTCCACCTTGACAACTTTCTACACCAATTGGTTGTTTTAAAATTGTCCAAAAAAAAAAAGAAAAATATTATGGAGAAAGTTTTGGAAGAGCTTTGTACTAGCTCCGTTGTCGCTTCCTAGCTTGGGGGAGCCGCTAGTGCTTCTTCCGGTTTTGTATGTATAATATATATAAAATGTGTTGGCTGAAGAAAAGAGTGGTATATGTTTTTGCAATGTTATAGAGCTTGGAGAATGAAATGAAAATTGTGTTTTTTGGGGATGTTGTAGGAAAAGCTGGCAGAACTGCTCTAGCTAGTTACATCAAAATACGAAAAGGACCATGTCAGATAGACTGTGCTATCGCCAATGGAGAGAATGCTTCGCACGGATTCGGTATACGCCAAAATATATGCGATATGCTTTTTGAGGCCGGTATCGATGTTATAACCCTAGGAAATCATAGCTTCGATCAGAAAGATGACCTGCAAATGTTCGATAGAGAAAAGCGCTTAATCCGCCCTCTTAACTATCCGAAAGGAACCCCTGGACATGGTTTTTATGTTCATGAAATAGTTAATCTTGGTAAAAAAGTTCTGGTTGTGAATCTTATGGGGCGGGTTTTTATGGAACAGAATGATGATCCATTCGCTGCAATGGCTTACTTACTTCAGATTTACAAACTTGGGAAAAATATTGATGCAATTGTTGTTGATATACACGCAGAAATTACGGCAGAAAAAGTTGCCTTAGCCCGTATGTTTGATGGAAAAATTTCAGCGGTTATTGGGACCCATACTCATGTTCCGACTGCTGATGCAATGATTTTGAAGGGGGGAACCGCACTTCTTACAGATGCTGGAATGTGTGGGGATTATAATTCTGTTATTGGTATGGAGGATGAGGGACCATTTAAGCGCTTCGTCGATAAAGTTAATATGTTTGCCAAAATGTCTCCAGCATCGGGGGGCGCAACCGTTTGTGGAGCACTATTCGATATAGATAACGCGACTGGGCTTGCTACCGACATAAAAACGATCAGAAATGGTGGTTTTTTGAAAGAACAACAAGATATTGTTTAAGTATACAATATAATACCTTGCAGAAATAAATATATCTATTACAATACTTTTCGCTATCCATATTCTAGTCCTTTCTATAAAAGGTATACTTAGGTCATATTAACTTTTAGATAAACGCACTTCTACGAAATATAGCTTAAAAGATTACCATTATTACTAACTAGAACGAGTCTAATAAAAAAGACCAACTTTTTATTACTTTTGGGTATAGCGAGTATATGTTTCTTTTTTTATTCTACAGTAACTGACTTTGCTAAATTTCTTGGTTTGTCTATATTAAGCCCCTTCACCTTCGCTGTGTAGTATGCGAGCAAATGAACAGTCGTCGTCAAAATGAAAGGATTACCAATTTCTTCCTCAATATTCTGGACTTCAATTATGTCGCTATGTTTTGCTAAATTTTGATTTCCAGCCCCCAATAAATATACGGCTCCGTGTCTTGCCAAAATTTCTTCCGCATTAGAAAGAGTCTTTTCATAATACCTATCTTTTGGAGCCAGGATTATCGAGCTTACGCCGCTATCTATCAAGGCAATTGGCCCATGCTTAATTTCTCCAGACGGGCATCCATCTGAGCTTATATATGAAAGCTCTTTCATCTTGAGGGCTCCTTCCATTGCGATTGGATAGCTCGTTCCTCTTCCCATATATATAATCGCTCTGCTTTTTGATATTTTTTCTGCAATATTTGCAATTTCTGTTTTTCTATCAAGTATATTCTGCATGGATTTTGCTATATTTTCTATATTAAGTTTATTCTTTATTAGAAGAAGTAGGGTTAATGCCTGACTTATAAAGGCTTTCGTAGAAGCGACTCCTATTTCTGTTCCAGCATATGTTTGAATATTGTATTTAGATTCCCTCGCAATCGAGCTATTTGGAACATTAACAATGGAAAGAGTGTCTAAATTTTTTTCGATGATAACCTTCCTCATTGCACATAGAGTGTCTATAGTTTCCCCAGATTGACTTATAAATACATATAGTGAATCCTTTAAAAGTACTGGATTTCTATATCTAAATTCAGAAGCAATTTCAACATTGACATGAATCCCCGAAATATCTTCAATCCAATACTTCGCCAAAAGCCCTGCATAATAAGAAGTACCACATGCTATAAAATAAAGTGATTTATAATTCTTTATATCAATAGTAGGTGAAAAATTGTCATATGTTTTAACAAGTACTTCCGGTTCTTCACAAATTTCAGATAGCATATGATCCTCATATTTAGTTTTATCCAGAGAATTAACCGATACGGTTACCGGAAATTTTTCTCGGTAGGATTCATTATTATTGGAGTCATATATTTTATATTCACCGTTTTTAGCTATAACTATATCGCCTTCTTTCATATATATAACATCTCTCGACAAACCTGAAAGAGCTATTGCGTCACTCGCTATGTAAATATCATTACTATTATTACATCCTATCACCAAGGGGGAGCCGTACTTTGCTCCGATAAGCGTTCCGGGTTCGCTTTCTGATATTGCTACGATTGCGTACATTCCTTTTATTAATTTTAATGTTTTCCTAAAAGAATCTTCAAAAGATAATCCTTCTTTTTCTATAAAATTATGTATAAGAGCTGATATAACTTCAGTATCAGTTTCGCTATTAAAAGTAATATCGAAAAGATACTCTTTTTTAAGCTCATTATAGTTTTCGACTATTCCATTATGTGCTACCGAAACTTTTCCTACCTTGTGAGGATGCGCGTTTTCAACGGAAACCTCGCCGTGGGTTGCCCATCTGGTGTGTGCAATTCCTATATTTCCAGTAATGCTATAGTCTATGTTATTCTTCAAGTTCTCAACTTCTCCGACACTTTTAAACATATGGGTTACGCATTTAGAATCCAAAACAGCAATTCCAGCAGAGTCATATCCCCGATATTCCAATTTTTTTAAGCTATCGAATAATATTTTTGATAAATTATCACCACTAGAATCCCTATTTAATAAAACGGAAGCTATTCCACACATTCGCAATTCTCTACAATAACACGGATACGAAACCATTTTAATCGAAAATACAGGCTAAGTTTATATATTTTTAGATTCCTATTTTTAGAATAAGGGGGGATGTAATTCTGCCATATTCTCCAATCACTACATTTTCCATAATTGTTTTTCCATACAAAACTCTTTATTTACAATTAATGTTATACTCTCTCCAGTTAGAAAAGAAATAATATTTCTAGACCTATCCCAAGAATTACTGATGTTTTAGGTATATTTGTCGATATCAGTGTTAACTGGAATAAGTATAGTATAAAAAGTCAAATGCGCCAGAGAATTAACGATAAACTCTATGTATAGTTATGCCAATTAATGTTAATATCAACAAAAGTATCTAAAACTCTTGTAACTCCAGGAAATATAGCTTAAAAGATTACCTTGTTGTTAACTAGAATGAGTTTAAATAGGATGAAAAATGTTCTAAAAAATCGACGTTTCATATAGAATTCTTTATGCTATGAGATTCGAAATTTCAAGATACATAAAAATTTCTGAAAAGCGGAAGGATAATAGAAACATATTATGGATATGTTTTTCATTCTTCTTATGGGGGATTGCATCGTCTATGGCATTTTCACTCTTACCTATTTTTATAGTTGAAAATTTAAAAGGTGGATACAAGTCGTTTGGATTACTAGAAGGTGCCGTGTTATTTCTCTCGTTTATTTCGAAGTTATTTGTTGGAATTCTTATAGATATTTCGAAGAAAAAGTTAGGATTTTTAAAGGTAGGGGCTTTTTTTACAATAATTAGTAAAATTTTTATAACTGCTGCGTGGAATATTTGGCTGATTTTCATTGCTAAAGCAATAGATAGATTTGTTAAAGGATTGCGTACAACCCCTGCTGATACAATGCTGGCTGAGATTCCTATAGAGAAAAGAGGGTACGCCTATTCGTTGAGACATATGATGAATATAGCAGGGTCTTTGATTGGGTCCGTTATAACATCCTTTCTGACTATACTATTAAACGATAATTTTAGGGTAATCTTTGGTTTGGCTATTATACCTACTGTTATCGCTTATGTAATTTTAAAGAAAAAAGTTAAATATCAAGAATATAATAGTAAAAAAAGTAGTAAAAACTGGAATATAAAAAACGTAAAAGATCTCAGGATTGAGTATTGGAGATTTATTATTATAATTGTGATTCTTATGTTTGCGCGTTTTAGTGAGGGATTTATAACTTTAAGAGCACGGAATATTATCCCAGGAAATACGGCTAGTCTTCCAATTTTTATGGGAATATATGAAATTTGTATTATTTTAGTTGCTATTCCTATGGGAAAACTATCGGATACATTTGATAAAAGAAAAATACTTTTGTACGGTATTTTCCTGCTTTTTATTGCAAATATCATGGCTATTTTTGCACATAATAATGCCATGATAGTTCTTGTGTATATCATGGCAGGCATTCATATTGGTTCAACGCATGGTGTGCTATCGTCGATTGTATCGCAGTTATCCACTACACCGAATATGGTGGGGACGACCTTCGCTATCTACTATGCTATCGAGGGAATATGCCTGTTTTTTAGTAATTATCTGGCAGGAGTGATTGGCGATTATTGCTCCGTGTATCCTTTTATACAGGGGGGAGTCACTTCGATCCTTGCCTGCGTATATATTTTCTTCATGATAAAAAACAATAGGAAATTGTGCTAGATTTTGAAGCAATTTTTGCTCAAATATTTGATGTATACGGAGTTATTACTTTAGGTTTAATTGGGTATATATTTCTAGATAAAAAAATATTTGGAAATTGTATATTTTTGCTTATGATTACAATGATATACAATGTTATACTTAAAAACATATTCAAGATGCCTCTTCCAGAGACATGCCCAACAACTGGATATGGATTCCCCAGCGGACATATGCACTTTGCGTCAATATTTTATATATGGCTCATATTTCACTTTAGAAACATTTTTGTTAGAATTCTGTGTATTATAAATATGGTTTACAGTGGATATATTCTAGTCAAGAAAGGGTACCATTACCCGTTTGATGTTGCTGTAACTCCAGTTTTTGCACTCGTTTCAGTTTTTTTATATTCAAAGCTTGTTAAATTCGCAGATTCAACAAAAAGTATTTCTGTATATAGTATCGTAATAGCTTTTATTTTAGTATTAATACTTGGAATATATATTGGGAAAATTCAAACTTCCACATATATTGCTTTTTATTTTTTACTTGGTTTTTCTGTTTCTTGGAATACCTTTTTAAAAGATTATAATAAAAAAGTAACCATTATAAATGGTATAATAATTATTACTGCAACACTTATATTTTATAATATTATGAAATATATATTCAAAGAAATTGAAATTGAAATTGAAATTGTTGAGGAAATGAAATGGTTTTTTATTTCTGGCTCTGTCCCAATGCTAGTTCGATTTTCTCAGAATATGATAACGCAAAGAGAAATTTAGAAGGATAAATATAATAGCTATGCCCTAGAATTCTCTATTATAAGTAAGAAATTTGAAAAGAAAAAATCTTACAGGATAGATAGAAATCTAGGACCAATAATTACTCACATCGAGTCGAGGATATAGAGATTGGCTTATGACGGCCCATTCTCAGTTTAATATTTAACTACAAAAGTTAGATATTTATCATCTGAATTTACAACATTTTGCGATTGCACTACTGGGAAAACAACTTTTTCTTCACCCCCCTCAAAAGCAATAGCAGATATTGATTTATTAAAATTCATATTTTTTATAGTTATTTTGAATTCGTGGGTTTTAGAAAGAGCAATAACGCTTGCCCGAACATTCATAAAAGGAACAAATTTTATATACTCAGTGGCTAATTGATCTGTCGGCAGTTTATTTTCTGTTAATAGAATTATTTTTTGATTAAGGTTTGAAATTTTCATTTTATTATTATCCTAATTAGTTTATATTTAATGGTTTATAAATGCCAATAACATGTCTAATATATTGAGATTCTAAAATATTTTCATCATTATTACACTCATACATATTCTTAGCGACTTGAAGAACGGCGTACATAATATCGGAAGGGACTTCACTCGAAGACTCCGCAATTCCTGCGCAAAATTCTCCGTCTTTTTTAGCGAAAACTTTTGTTATGGGGTAAATTGGTATGGGATCTGATGGGTCTCCGGTATATTTATATTTTTTATTTAAAATAGACATACCCATTTTTTTTTCGAGAATCTCGGTTGCTGCTTCAATTAGTACTTTTAAATACTCATCTTCGTGAGAATGTTCTATTCTAAGATGAGATTTTAAAACTTTTATATCTAAGACTAAGTCTTTTGATTTTTGGATTACTTTGATCATTTGTTTTTCTCCTTTTATGTTATACAAATATTAAGAAATTTAAATTGAACGCATGGGATAATATGATGCATAATGTATCTGTAACACATGCGCTTTTTTACTTCGAAATGATAACCACAAAAAGTACTATCTTTTTCGCTATTCTGATATGTACTTTCAATGCTTATGATGTGGTTGCTTTTAAAGCGAAGGCTCCAGAGAGCCGTGAGGATGAGGTTAAAAATAACTTTGGGTCAATATTGAAAAAAAAACCTGAATTTTTTTTAGGGAAGATTTTTACCACAAATAATGTCCCCTCAAACACTATTACAGAGACCAAAAAAGATAAGGCATGGAATGCAGCGATTGCTGTTCTAAGAGATCTATCTTTATCGATATCGTACGCTTACAAAGAGCCCGGTATTATAAAAACCGATAAAGCCCAAGTTCAGGAATTTGATAATACAGGATCATGTTTGTATAAAGTAACAGTGAATATTTCTGAGCTCGGAGATATATCGATTTTGATAAAATCCGAAGAAGACTCAGAAACTCGTATTAAAAAGCATCAAAACATCATTAAGAGTCGGATTCTTGAGGTTTTAAAAACACCCCCACGTACATAGTGTATAACATATTTCTTGTAAGCGCAAGCTGTTTATGGGGACTCGCGTCCCATAAGTATGTGTCATAACTGTTCCAGTTAACATTGACCTCGACAAATATACCTAAAGCATTAGTAATTCTTGGGGATAGATTTGGAAAAGTTATCTCTTTGCTAACTGGAGAGAGTATGTAACAAGAAACACCAGATTTTAAAAAAGTTCTGTTCGGGACAATATTTCCAAATTTTGACAATTTATTTTTTTTATGAGAAACTATTTTTATAGGTTGAATTTGTGACAGCCTATTAGAAAATTCGGTTTTTTATTATCAAATACTTTTAGTTTTATAGAGTTATATTTTTTTTTTGGAGATAAAAATGCTTAACAA
This sequence comes from Holosporales bacterium, assembly GCA_031269095.1. GTDB lineage: Bacteria > Pseudomonadota > Alphaproteobacteria > RUG11792 > RUG11792 > JAIRWI01. Next base: position 54,890 of record JAIRWI010000013.1, on the reverse strand, counting down.
TTTTTTTAGAAGCTATGGTAAATTCGATAATGCGATATCATCCATTGTCGATTACAAAACTGTTTCTTGCAGTACTGGCAAAAACTACTCAGATCTATCTGAAATAGGATATCAAAACAATGTCATTGTATATAGGTGTGTACATATTATATCAAGAGCAGTGTCCTCCGTTGATTGGTTGCTTAAAAGATATAATCATGAAAACGTTATTGATGAATCCATACATTATCACGAAATCCTAAATCTTTTGGAGAGACCAAATATTAAACAGTCTCGAACAATTTTTATGGAAGCCGCAGTATCTCAGCTTTTGCTTTCGGGCAATTGTTATATAAATGCTCTTCGTGACGATGAGGGGGTAGTTAAAGAACTGCACCTTTTGCGGCCGGACAGAGTTCAAGTTATCCCGGGGGAAAATTCAATTCCACTTGGATATGAATATTCAATTAATGGCAAAAACAAAACAATTTTTAAAACTAACGAAGACGGCTTTTCCGATATTTTACATATCAAGTTATTTAGTCCGCTAAATGATTGGTATGGTCAAAGCCCAGTTGAAGTTGTTATGAATGCAATTCATCAACATAATGCAATTACCAATCAAAACATAGCTTTTTTGAAAAATGGTGGTAGACCTTCAGGAGCGCTTATATATCATTCAACTTTTGAGCCAGGACAGCGTGAAAAATTGAAAAATGATTTAAAAAATGTATATGAAGGAGGGAAAAATGCGGGAAAAGTACTTCTTCTTGAAGGAAATTTCGAATGGAAAGAAATGGGACTTTCTCCAAAGGATCTTGATTTCTTATCCGGTAAGGAGTTTTCAGCAAAAGAAATAGCTCTAGCCTTCGGGGTTCCCCCTATCCTTATTGGAGAAACAAAGAACGCAACATTTTCAAACTACAAAGAAGCGCGGTATAATTTTTGGGAAGAAACAGTTCTTCCAATGCTTAATATAATCGCCGGAGAGTTTACAACCTGGATACAATACCTATTTAACGATAACGAGTATAGATTAATGTATGATATAGATTCTATACAGGCTCTTTCCAAGCGTCGTGAAACTGAGTGGAAAAAAATCAATGATGCAACGTTTTTAACAATTGATGAAAAACGTGAAGCGCTTGGATTTTCTCTTACACAAAGCAATAATGGTGGGATAAAGAGTGAAGATATACTCAGCTCACTTAACACTTATGCTCGCTCCAGTTAGTTAATGGGGTTTTTAAAGCTATATTTCTTGGAATTCCGGGGGATTTTGGGTATTTTTGTTAATACTAAAGTCAAATAGAATAACTATAGAACAACAAATATACCTTGATGATTCCGTAATAATTCCGTAAGGTATATAGTTGTTCCACTTAACTTTGATGTCGACAAATACACCTAAAACGTAAGTAATTCTGGGGATATGCATTGAAAAATTATCTCTCTGTTAACTGGAGAGAGTATATAATATAGGCACTTTGATAAATAAAAATGTAAAAAGTCTTGTAGTTTCACGGAGTGTGGCAATAAAATTAACTTATTGCTAAAATTTTCTGCTGATTCTGATGATTTTTTAAATCTTAGAGGTTTTTTTCGAAAAATAGAATTCATACTGGAAAAATTAGGGGGTTTTAAGTTCATTAATAAAACTCTTTATAATTTTTGATGGATTCGTATTTTTATAAAGCTTCTGTAAGGACTTGGACATAGTGGTGAGTTTTTCTCTGTTGTTATACAGATCCATTATTTTTTCGTACATTATAATCTCATTTTCATTACAAATAATTGCACCTCCGGCTTCTACTAAAATTTTTGCATTAGCCTTCTGATCACCGTTTATCGACATAGCGTATGGAACGAGGATAGAGGGGACTTTAAATCCAATAAGTTCAAATACGGTAGAGGCTCCAGAACGTGAGATAACTAAATTAACGTTTTGGTAAATATCTGCAATTTCGTCAAAGAAACCTTGAATTTTGTTCTGAATTCCGTATTTTTCGTATATTTTCGAAAGGAAATCAAAATTTTCACCGGATCTTACCTGATGGTATATAAATACATCATTTGGAAAATATGGAATACATTCAATAATTTTTTCTGTAATAATTTTCGAACCCTGACTACCTCCTAACACCAGAATTTTGAAGCTTTTTGAAGATGGAGAATAATTGTATTTTGTATACATGTAATCGAAACGTGTTGGATTACCAGTCACAACTGTTTTATGTCTGTAACATACTGGGTAATTTGCTATATCAAACGACAGCAGGATTTTTTTTGCCATAACTGATAGGAATTTATTTGCTTTTCCAACGATTGCATTTTGTTCATGTATAATTGTACGAATAGCCAGAAATTGCCCTGCAAGAATAAAGGGAACAGATGGGTATCCACCAAAACCAATGATACACTCCGGCCTGTTTCGTGCTAAATATAACACAGCTTTAACTGTGTTTTTTAAAAGTGACATATAAAGCGAAAAGCGACCATTATTGGTTTTTATTTTTTGAACTATGGCAGATTTTTTATAATTTCCGAGATACTCGATCCCTCGTTCATCTGTCGCGAAAATAACATTTTTCTCAGTTATTTGTTTCGCAACACAGATGGCGGGGAAAACATGCCCACCTGTTCCGCCTGCTGCTATAATAATCATGGTGTGTCTTATCGTACCTTTATGCGTGTGCGTGAGTGACATATAACAATGATTATATATTATCTCGAGATTACTGTATAATGCTTGTAAGATTTAGAAGAGCAGTTACTTTAAATCATAGTGAATCCATACATTATTCATAACAAAATATCAATTTGTTTATTAATTATAATAGTTTCATGTATGGGGGTTTTTCATTTCTATTTCATAGAGGAATTACCACAAAATATTTCATTTTATATTACTATTTCTTCTATTTTTATTTGTATAATGTCATTTATACTTATATCTCATTATACGAATATTTTAAAAAAACATAGTATTTTAAAAAAGCTCGAAAATTTTACTTCGTCTTCAATAAATCTAGATATCAGCCTTCTTCATGATAATAACATGCAACACATTTTAGATAGTTTTTTAGATTATATAGATAATACAGAGAAAAAAATAATTGAATTCCATTCTAGAGTAATACCTTTTTTAACTATTTTTATTAGTATTAGTATTTTAACATTAATATTAAATTTTAAAATTTTATTTTTTTTATTAGGGGTTATTTTAATACTGCATGTTATAGTACCGTTTTTGGTTTTTATAAAATATATAAACAATATTAAAAATATAAATTCTTCAGTTAAAAAATTTTGTAAAATTAGCATAAATGCTATAAAAGGAATTCAATTTTTTGAAATTGGCGAGGAAATATGCTCAAAATTTGAGAGAAAAATGAAAAAAATACTAAATACCGAAACAATAAGAGCTGAGAGATCAGTGTGGAAGTCGTTTTTTATACTATGTTTTATATTTATAATTATATGTTTTTCATACTTTTTTACTGATAATGAATATACAAGTGAGATTTTTAAGGCTACTAATCAATATAGTGTGTTGGTAATTTTAGCAATTTTTTTCTACATTCTGTTTCTTCGTTCTTTTATAAAATACAGGAAATTTTCTTTTACCGTGGAGCCAATTTTAAATGAATTTGTTTCAAAAAACAGACAACCGATATCGGAAACAAATCCAGTGATCTTAAATAAGGACAATATATTTATAGCTCTTCATGGGGTTTCGTTTCATAATCCGTCCCTTGCTTCAAACGAACCAATTTTTCGTGATTTGACTTTTTCAATTCTTCCAAGAGAGGTTATTTCTATAGTGGGGGAGCGTGCTAGCAAGGATGCCCATTATATATTCGATCTCCTGCTGAAATTTTATCAGGCTCAATCTGGAAATATTTATATTTCTGGAACAAGCATAAAAAATATAGATTCCAAAACTATACATTCCTTGTTTGCTATTTTAAAAATAGACTTCGGTATAATAGATGGCACGGTTGCGGAAAACATATTAGCAAGTTTTAAGAATGATATCGATAATAAAAATTTTCTAAAAATAGCAGAAAAAGTTGGTTTGTTGGATTTTTTGGAAGAGGAGGTATGTGATCAAGATCACAAAATAATAGCTTCATCTGAAATTATAACGCGGATTCAAATTGCTAGAATATTTATGAGAAACAATGATTTTGGGATTATATTAATTGAATTTCCAGAAAAATTTGATAGCCAAGAGACCAAAGAACTGTTTTATGATTTTGTTAGTTTTATGGTAAAAAAGAAAACCATTATTGTAATAACTGATTTTCCTCAAATTATAGTAAATAGCGATAAAATACTTTATATGGGGAAAGACAGTACTATTTTTGGTAGTCATGCAGACCTTGTTTCAGATCCTGAATATGATTCTTTTTTAAAGAAACAATAAAATTGTGTTTTTATACCAGTTAGTAATTAATCTGACTTTCGTGTAAAAGCAGGATTTTCTATAATGTTGATGCGAATAATCCTATGACTTTTGTGCTAAATATCTAAACTCTTATCTAATGAATCATCTAAGTGTAGCGGTTGCAGAGCTCTTATAGGATAAACCTCCGCGCTCTTTGTGTGATTGAATAATGGTTTTCCTTACACGAACTGAGGTTAATCATACTCGTTCTGGTTGGCAACGGGTGATTTTTAAAGCTATATCCCATGTAATTACAGGGAAAGGCGGACATTTTTGTTAGTACTATACCTATTCTAGTGGGCAATAGGTTAGTTTTTTAAAATATATTTCAAAGAATTGCATGGGGTATAGCATTTTTGTTAATTCCTAAGTCAAGTAGCGTAACTATAATGCCAAATAAATCAATTATATTTTTTTTGCGAATAATGTACCATCCTCATGAAATTGTGAAATATACAGAGAATCAAAATTTTCTCCACCTCCTTTATAGAAAACTACATATTCCTTTCTATCGAAAAAACTTTCCCCCATACTTAAAGCTTCATAGCCGAAGATGTTTCCATTAACATGAGAAATCTTTGTTTTTCTAATTCCGTTGGAAATTTCCAATTCCCCATCATTATTAATAGTTACTGTAATATCTCCGTATATTACACTGTTATACGTTCCGGTATATAGTTCGAAATTTTCATGAGGAGATGGATTCTTTTCAGAAATATTTTTATGATAAGAGATTTTTTGTTCGTTTATTTTTTTATTATTATCGAGTTCAAGTTGCGTCCAGTCATAGCTCTTATAGCCAAAGTATATGTCAAAAAATTCCCAACAAATTAGTTCTGAGAATAAAGTTCTATCAGTACCACCTAAATTGCATAATACCCCAATCGCTATATTATCACTCGGAGAAATAGCAAAAAAATTAGATACCCCATATATTCCACCCATATGAAAAAGTATTCGTCTATCATTTTTCCCTTCATCAGAGTATTTTGCATTAAAAAACCCCATACCATAGTGAATTTCTGTTAATCTATTTTTTGGGAATGTACAATCGTCATCTTTAATATTCTTGAGTTCGATTTGATTTGAGGTTAACTCAGCAAAGGTATCTTTCGAAATTATTGTTGTCTTACTATCATACGCTCCATTTCTTAAGCACATTCTAAGAAATTCTCCCAGATTATCGGCACTCATGTTAATTCCCGCCGTCGCTTTGATTCTTTGGAAAAAATCATTCGGGGGCAGTTCTATTATTTCATCATAGTAAGTTGTATGAGTAGAAGAGATGTTTTTTGATTTCTCCAAATTAAATGGATTTTTGGCCGCATACCAAAATCCGTGATTTTTACGATTATATTTAAAATTCTCTATAAAAGATCTTTGTATTATCAGCGGTTTGGTTGAAGTCGCATCAAGATTCATAGGGATAGTTATATATTTTTCCACAAGATCATCGTATGAAAGTCCCGTTGCTTTAACTATGACATCCTCTATTATTCCATATACCACATTTTGGTATCCGTATTTTTTACGAAATCCGTCTACATTGCTAACATATCTCAGAGATTCAATGATCTGGTCCTTTGAATACCCAGCTGACCAAAGATCATTTCTGAGAAAATTCTTAAATCCAGATCTGTGAGATATAAGGTCACGTATGGTAAATTTAGAGGATATATCTTCATTAGCTATAAAAAAATTCGGCAAATACTGACGAACTTGGTCATCAAAATTAATAACTCCTTCATCAACGAGTTTCCCAACAATAATTGCAGTAACTGTTTTTGTAAGTGAAGATATGGGGAAGATTGTTTTTGCATCAATGTTTTTGCCATTTTTCCTGCATTTTCCAAAGGATTTTTGGTATAAGGCTTTATCCTTATCGACTACTACAACAGAGCAACCGGGGGCTTTTAGTTTTTCCATCGCATGTTCTATTCTTTTATCAAATTTATTTATTTTGTCTTCTGAAAAATCTACCTTTGAAGAAGCTGTTGTGATGGAGGTAAACAGTATAAAAATCAGTATTTTTTGAAAAAAACCACGCATTTGCCTCTAGTTTTAACGAAATGTTAATAATTTAATTGTATAAATTATATGAAGGTGTATGCAAATTGTTTTAGATGTGGGGTAGAAATGTTTGTAAATGGGGTCAAAATAACCTTAATAGTTTGCCTTACAATAATCGTTTCGTGTATTTTGTTTATATCATATATGGAGTATACCAGCAGATATTCCATATTTCCTACTTCAGACAATAGTCTCTATATTTTTGACAAGAAAAGTACTGTGCTAAGTAAATGTAATGATGCTGGTTGCAAAATTCTTGATACAAAATTACCTATTCAGGCAAATGGAGCAGGGGGGCTGATAACAAGCCAGATAATGGAAAAAAGTAGCAGTCTTTTTGGGGGCACTTCTACTATGACCTCTGAAATGGCGAAGGCACCTGCACAGACCGTAAGCGTAGAGGCTAAGAAAGCAGAAGCAAAGCCTGGTGAAGGGGAGAAATCGGCCGCTTCTTCTGCTACTATGACCTCTGAAATGGCGAAGGCACCTGCACAGACCGTAAGCGTAGAGGCTAAGAAAGCAGAAGCAAAGCTTGCTGAAGGGGAGAAATCGACTGCTTCTTCTACTACTATGACCTCTGAAATGGCGAAGGCACCTGCACAGACTGTAAGCGTAGAGGCTAAGAAAGCAGAAGCAAAGCCTGCTGAAGGGGAGAAAACTACTATTAAGGCAGGTAATGATGCGGCTGCCGGAAATACAATCGTCGAAAAAAAGAAAATAACCGTCTCTGGAGAGCAAAAATAAGAACATCCAAGAGAGATTCGGATTATAAACTTTTTTAAAAATTTTTCAAGAAGAATAATAAAATTTATTATAAAATTGCGTCTTTTTTAAAAAAAATATAGATATTCATTATTAATCTCTCGAGTGATGCGAACTATGTGTTACTATTTATTCATAGAGGTTCCGAAACGTCCAAAAACAAAACAAACAATACCAGAACTGCTCCTCCTCAGTTCAAACGTTTCGGGCCCTACTATGATTTTGGGGATGATTCCTACTTCTTATATACAAAAACATACTGAGAAATAGGATTCTTTCTATGATATCTGGAAACCTATAAAAAAAACAAATGCTCTCGAAAATTAACAATAACTTCTGCGTAATAAAAGGATCCTACTTCGTTATCGTGTTTGGATATAAAATCAAATTCATATAAAAAGGCAGGATCCCCATAGTGTTGAGGTAAATAGTCCTGTAACTTTTGAGCTAAATATCTAACTTTTTATGTTATATTAAATTATTAGGTGTGATCTTTGTGAGGGCACTCATAGAGCCAGCTGCCGCGCTCTTTACATGATTAGACAATGGTTTCTTTGTAGTTGGTTGACTCGACAACCAAGTAATTTTTTAAGCTATATCTCCCAAAATCATTGGGTTTTTGGTATTTATACCAGCTCGGTTGTTGGGGGGGAATCAAGTATAGTTGTTTTACTTGATTTCAGTATCAACAAAAATACCAAAGCATATGTAATTCCAAAGAATATAGTTTTTAAAAACCCTGTTACTAACTAAAATAAATATATACTTCCTTACTCGAAACTGGGATTAATTAGATTCAATTTTAAGGAGTTTTTGTTTAACTTCAATTCCACCAGCATATCCCAAAATTTTTCCATTATTTCCAATAACCCTATGGCATGGCACAACTATGCACATAGGGTTTTTATTATTTGCTAATCCAACAGCTCTACATGCCAATGGTTTTTCTATAAAATTTGCTACATCTTTATAACTTCTGGTTTCACCAAATGGAATTTGCAACAAAGCTTTCCATACGGTCTTTTGAAAACTTGTCCCTTCAAATTTGAATTTAAAATCAAATAATTGTCTTTTTCCATTCAAATACTCTGCTATTTCTAAATATGCTTGTTTTATATATTCGGTTTCGAGTTTTTCATATTTTGTACATATATCATACTTATTGCTAAAAGGAGTTTTGCCAAATCTAATCCCAATAATAATCCTGTTTTCTTCACTTATGGTTAAGTCTCCAACAATCGTTGAATATGAGAAAAAATTAATCACTATTTTTAACCATAGATGCTATTTCTCTAACAGATCCTATTCCTATTATTTTTGAATCACCAGAAATTTCGGTCTTTTTTGAACAGTATATTTTGCTAAAACCAAGTTTTTCTGCCTCTTTTATACGAGAATAGGCTAGGTGTGACTGTCGAATCTCTCCAGAAAGGCTGATTTCTCCAAAAAATACAGAGCTACTAGGTAATGGTTTTTGTAAATATGCTGAAATTATCGAGCTTGCAACTGCTAGATCTATTGCTGGTTCCTGAATTTTAAGCCCACCAGCAACATTTAAATAAACATCTTTATTACCAAAATTTATCCGACACCTATTGGATAAAACGGCCACAAGCATAGAAAGCCTATTTGAGTCAAAACCTATAGAAGAACGCCTTGGCATGGGTATACTGGTATGAGAAACGAGGGCTTGTATTTCAGAAAGTATTGGCCTTGTTCCCTCAATCCCTGCAAATACAGCAACACCGCTTACCATACTTTCTTTCTGATCGGAAAGAAAAACGGATGAGGGATTTGGAACCTCTTCCAATCCAACCCCTGTCATTGAAAAAACCCCTATTTCGTCCGTTGGTCCGTATCTATTTTTAGAGCATCTGAGGATCCTGTAGTCGTACGATCTATCACCTTCGAAATATAGGACACAATCGACCATATGTTCTAAGGTTTTTGGACCAGCTATCGCTCCATCTTTAGTAATATGTCCCACAATAACTATGATTATATTGTTTTTTTTAGCAATATTAACGAGTTCCTGTGTGCAGTAGCGAACCTGTGAAATAGTCCCGGGGGGAGAATGTATAAGGTTTGTAGAAATGGTTTGGATTGAATCTATTATAACTATCGTTTTTCCGAATAAATTTTCAATACTTGATATTATTTGTTCAATATTACTGGAGCTTGCTAACAATATTTCCCTCGAAGAATCAGATAACCCTAACCTTTTGGCTCTCATACTAACCTGATTTATAGATTCTTCAGCTGATACATATACGTATTTTCCAATTTCTTTAATTTTTTTCAGAAACATTTGAAGAAGCAAGGTAGATTTGCCAATACCAGGGGACCCCCCTACCAGCACCACAGACCCCTCAACAAAACCTCCGCCTAAAACTCTATTTAATTCGTTTATTGAGGTAGTGTGTCTGTACCATTGAAGATTTTTTACAGAATCGTTGCTGATATCTATCGTTTTGAAAAAATCCGGTGGTACATTGGTTTGTGAGTTATGTTTTTCAAGAACTTCTTCAACGACGGAGTTCCATTCGTTACAAACATCGCACTGACCCATCCATTTGGGAAGAACAGTGCCGCACTCCTGGCACACAAATCTTGTTACAGTTTTCGCCATATCACGCGTTCAGATAAAAAATACGCCATGATGTTATCCCAAAAAATCTCCTTGAGGATAGGTTAAATTAATTTTTCGGAGAGGTAATAAAAGATAATTCGACAGCTTTTATGTAAAAAAAATTGAAAAAGCAGAAGAAAAAACGTAATAATCCAATTCCTAAATTTATGACGATTATAATTGATTTACTTGACTTTAGTATTAACAAAAATACCAAAAACTCCAGTAATCCCAAAAAACATAGTTTTAAAAAGTCCCCCCTTGCCGACTAGGATGAGTATATTACATTCTTGAATGGCAAAATAATTATATTTTGAGATTTTTAATATTGTTTTCAACAATGCCGTTGACTACGTGGAAAGCGTATACTACAATACAGCCCATACTATGGGTACTTTGACAAGATTTTATACATAACATGCCTACGATTAATCAATTGATTAGAACCCCTCGAAAACCAAGGGTTTTTAGGAGTAAATCTCCAGCTTTGGGGCTGTGTCCACAAAAGAGAGGTGTTTGCACCCGCGTTTTTACAACAACACCTAGAAAACCTAACTCGGCTCTTAGAAAGGTTGCTCGTATTAGACTAGTGAATAAATTTGAGGTAACTGGATACATTCCAGGAGAAGGACATAATTTACAGGAACACTCTGTTATTCTGATTAGAGGTGGACGTGTAAAAGACCTTCCTGGTGTTAGATACCACATAATAAGAGGTACTCTTGATACACAAGGTGTCAAGGATAGAAAACAGGCCCGTTCCAAATACGGTGCGAAGAAACCAAAGTAATATAGGGAGATTTATTGAATTATGTCAAGACGTAGAGCTGCTGAGAAACGAGAGGTTTTTAAGGATCCGAAATACGGAGACGTTGTTGTTACGAAATTTATAAACTGTATGATGTATGACGGGAAAAAATCCATTGCAGAAAGAATTATGTATGGAGCTTTCGATAGAATTCAAGGTAAGAATGGTAAGCATTGTTTAGAGCTTTTTCACGAAGCCCTCGATAATATAAGACCAACTCTTGAGGTTCGATCTAGAAGAGTTGGAGGGGCGACGTATCAGGTTCCAACTGAAGTTGCTCCTGGCCGTGCACAGGCTCTCTCTCTTAGATGGCTTATTAATTCCGCTCGTGGTAGATCTGAAAAAACTATGGAAGAAAGACTTGCTCATGAAATATTAGATGCATCTTCAAATAAGGGGGCAGCTGTTAAAAAACGTGAAGATACTCTCAAAATGGCTGAAGCAAACAGAGCTTTTGCTCACTATAGATGGTAAGGTAACGGGGATATCATGAAGCGAGAAACAAAAATTGAGAACTATCGTAATATAGGTATTATGGCGCATATAGACGCCGGAAAAACCACTACGACAGAAAGAATCCTTTTTTATACTGGTAAGTCATATAAGATTGGAGAGGTTCACGAAGGTGGTGCTACTATGGATTGGATGGAACAGGAACAGGAGAGGGGGATTACCATAACCTCTGCTGCAACGACCTGTTTTTGGAAAAATCATAGGATCAATATTATAGATACCCCGGGGCATGTCGATTTCACGATTGAGGTTGAAAGAAGTCTTCGAGTCCTTGATGGTGCTATTACTGTTTTTGATGGAGTAGCTGGTGTAGAGCCGCAATCCGAAACTGTGTGGCGACAGGCTGATAAATATGGAGTACCAAGGATTTGTTTCGTAAATAAAATGGACAGGATGGGGGCAAATTTCTACAAATGTGTAGATATGATAGTTGATAGGCTTGGAGCCAAACCTGTTGTTTTAACTCTTCCTCTAGGAGTCGAATCTGAGTTTAGAGGGATTGTCGATATTGTTAATATGAAGGCTTGCGTTTGGACAAGCGAAGATCTCGGGGCTCATTATGAAATCGTAGAAATTCCTGCTGATATGTTGGTGGATGCAAAGGAATACCATACAAAAATGCTTGATACTATCGCTGAGATGGATGATACGGCAATGGAAGCCTTCCTTGACGGCAAGGAGATTTGTTTAGATCTTATAAAAAAGTGTTTAAGAAAAGGAACTATTCAAGGTAAATTTGTTCCAGTTATGTGCGGAACTGCTTTTAAAAACAAAGGGGTGCAGCCGCTTCTTGATGCTGTCGTAGATTATCTTCCTTCTCCGCTTGATATAGGAGCCATGAAAGGGACAGACCTGAGCGGAAAAGAGATTGTTAGGAATCCAGAGGATGCTGAGCCACTTGCTGGCTTGGCGTTTAAAATTATGACAGATCCGTTTGTGGGGAGCATAACATTTTTTAGGATATATTCTGGAATTCTTGAGTCTGGGACAAGCGTGCTCAATTCAGTTAAAGACAAGACAGAAAGAATAGGTAGAATCCTTCTTATGCATGCCAATAATAGGGAAGATATAAAATTTGCAGGGGCTGGTGATATTGTAGCTCTTTGTGGTCTCAAATATACGACAACTGGAGAGACATTGTGCTCAGCTGCGCAGCCTGTAATTCTTGAAAAAATGGAATTCCCGGATCCTGTTATTGAAATTGCTATCGAACCAAAAACAAAAGCAGATCAAGAAAAAATGGGGGTAGCTCTTTCGCGTATGGCAGCAGAGGATCCATCTTTTAAAATAACCTCTGACCAAGAAACTGGACAAACTATTATAAAAGGAATGGGGGAGCTTCATCTAGAGATTAAAGTCGATATACTAAAAAGAGAATATAAAGTCGATGCGAATATAGGGGCGCCTCAGGTTGCTTATCGAGAAACTATTACAAAAATTAATGAAATTGATTACACTCATAAGAAGCAGTCCGGTGGGGCAGGGCAATTTGCTCGTATTAAAATAATATTTGAGCCGTTGCAACCAGGAGAAGGATTTTTATTTGAGAATAAAATAGTCGGAGGGACAGTTCCAAAGGAATATATCCCAGGGGTTGTAAAAGGATTGCAATCTGCAATGAATACTGGAGTTATTGCTGGTTTTCCAATGATAGATTTCAAAGCAATCTTAATTGATGGAGCTTATCATGATGTTGACTCAAGTGTTCTGGCTTTCGAAATAGCAGCTCGTGCGGCATTCCGAGAGGGGATTGTAAAATGTTCCCCGAAACTTCTGGAACCAATTATGAAAGTAGATGTTGTGACTCCTGAGGATTATATGGGGGATGTTATCGGAGATTTGAATAGTAGAAGAGGGCAGGTTTCTGGTATGGACCAAAGAGGTAATGCCAGAGTAATTACTGCTATGGTTCCTTTGGCTAATATGTTTGGTTATGTAAACCTTCTACGTTCGATGAGCCAAGGACGAGCGCAGTTTTCTATGGTTTTTGATCACTATGAACAAGTTCCACAGAATATTGCTGATGAAATAAAAGAAAAAATGTCGTAATATGACTGTTACATTAATTTTTTGAACAAATAAGGAGTAAACAATGTCAAAAGAAAAGTTTGAGAGATCTAAGCCACATTGTAACATAGGAACGATTGGTCATGTCGATCATGGAAAAACAACGTTAACGGCTGCTATAACCAAAGTACAAGCATCGCTTGGCAAGGCTAGTTTTAAGGATTATGGCGAAATTGATGGGGCTCCTGAAGAGAGAGCTCGAGGAATAACTATATCAACGGCACATGTTGAGTATGAGACAGATAGTAGACACTATGCACATGTAGACTGTCCTGGACATGCTGACTATGTTAAAAATATGATTACTGGTGCCGCTCAGATGGATGGAGCAATTTTAGTTGTTTCAGCAGCTGATGGACCAAAGCCTCAAACAAGAGAGCATGTTTTGTTAGCTTACCAAGTTGGTGTTCCAGCTCTCGTTGTATACTTAAATAAAATGGATTTGGTTGATGATCCCGAGCTCGTTGATCTGGTGGAAATGGAAGTCAGGGATGTGCTAAGCGCATACGGTTTTCCTGGTGATGATATTCCTATTGTTAGAGGTTCAGCACTTGCTGCTCTTGAAGATAGAGATCTAGCTCTTGGCAAGGATTCAGTTGTAGCTCTTATGGAGGCTGTTGATAAATATATTCCACAACCTGTTAGAGCAATTGATAAGCCTTTCCTTCTTCCTATTGAGGATGTTTTTTCGATCTCAGGCCGAGGTACTGTTACAACAGGGCGAGTTGAAAGAGGAGTTATCAAGGTTGGAGAAGAGGTCGAAATCGTTGGGATAAGGCCGACGGTAAAAACAACAGTAACCGGCGTCGAAATGTTTAGAAAACTTCTTGACCAAGGAGAGGCAGGTGATAATATCGGAGCTCTTTTAAGAGGAACAAAGAGAGAAGAAGTTGAGAGAGGACAGGTTTTGGCAGCTCCGGGATCAATTACTCCACATACGAATTTTGAAGCAGAGGTTTACGTTTTAGGTAAAGAAGAAGGAGGGCGCCATACCCCATTCTTTTCCAATTATCGTCCACAGTTTTATTTCAGAACTACTGATGTAACTGGAACGGTTACGCTTCCAGAAGGGGTCGAGATGGTTATGCCGGGGGATAATGTAAAGATTAATGTTGAACTTATATCTCCTATCGCTATGGAAGAAAATCTTAGATTTGCTGTTAGAGAAGGTGGAAGAACTGTTGGTGCAGGTGTTGTTACTAAAATTGTAAAATAGTTATATTTTTTGTTGAAGAGGTATTATACAAAGATGGAATGGCGTAGTATAAGAATAAGGCTAAAAGCATACGATCACAGATTGCTTGATCAATCGGTTAAGGAAATTGTGAGCGCTGCAAAGAGAACTGGAGCTGAGGTTGTCGGCCCTATTCCTCTTCCAACTAAGATTGAGAGATATACTGTAAATAGATCTCCCCATATTTTTAAGGAATCTCGTGAGCAGTTCGAGATAAGAACTCACAAAAGGTTGATTGATATAGTAGACTGGCTCCCGCAAACGGTTGATGCTTTGATGAAGCTCGATTTGGCTGCAGGGGTTGATGTTGAAATAAAGTTGTAAGGATAGCAGAATATGAATAATAGAGTAGGGTTGATTGCCGTAAAGGTCGGTATGACTCAGTTATTTGACGACAATGGTGTTCAGGTTCCGGTAACCGTTTTAAAGGTTGAACCTTGTGCAGTTGTTGCTCTAAGAAGCAAAGAAACTGATGGTTATAATGCAGTTCAACTTGGAACCAAAGAATCTAAAGAAAAACATGTAAATAAGCCACAGCTTGGTTATTTTAAAACAGTTAATAGCAAAAATTACGGGATTTTGAAGGAATTTAGGGTTACCGATTCACAGGCTTATAAGATTGGTGATTTATACGATGTAACATATTTTGAAGCGGGTCAGTTTATTGATGCTACAGGAGTTTCTGTTGGTAAAGGATTTGCTGGGGCAATAAAACGCCATGGTTTTGGAGGTCTTCGCGCTACCCATGGTGTATCCGTCACTCATAGATGTCATGGATCAACG
This sequence comes from Holosporales bacterium, assembly GCA_031269095.1. Lineage (GTDB taxonomy): Bacteria > Pseudomonadota > Alphaproteobacteria > RUG11792 > RUG11792 > JAIRWI01. Next base: position 39,595 of record JAIRWI010000013.1, on the reverse strand, counting down.
GGTAACAGAACTTTGCCAGGAAAGGTTTTTAAAAATAAGAGAATGGCAGGGCATATGGGGGATAAGCGGGTTACAACCCTTAATCTCAAAGTTCATTCAGTTGACAAGGAAAAGGGCGTTATACTTGTGGTAGGAGCAGTTCCTGGGGCCAAAAATGGAACGGTCTATGTCAGAGATGCTATAAAAAAGGTTTAAGATTATGAAATTACAAATAATTGATAGAAACAATAAAACGGCTGGAGATTTGGAACTCAGGGATGATGTATTCGGATTGAATCCACGAAGAGATATTATATCTCGCGTTATTTTGTGGCAACTAGCCAAAAGACGAAGCGGGAATCACAGCGTTAAGGGGAAATCTGATGTCCACGGAACGACTCGTAAGATGCACAAGCAGAAGGGGACTGGCGGTGCTCGACATGGTTCAAAAAAAGCTGTGCAATTCAGAGGGGGTGGCGTTATTTTCGGCCCGGTTATTCGTAGTCATGAGTTTGATATACAAAAAAAGGTTAGGAAACTCGCTCTCAAGATGGTTCTTTCTGCTAAGGTTAAATCTGGAGACCTAGTGATTGTAGATTCTTTAAATTATGATGAAAAAATCAAGACTAAAGAGTTTTTAACTAGATTTGATGGTTTGGAATCTGCTCTTTTTGTTGATTCTGTTAAAAATGAAAATGTATTAAATGCTCTTTCGAATATAGTCGGATATGATTTTATTCCGCAAATTGGGGCTAATGTTTACGATATTGTTAGAAGAAAGAAACTTGTTCTTTCTGTGGATGCAGTTAAAGAACTTCAAGGGAGATTGGTATAATGGCAGAAAAAGTTGCAATAACGACACCGAAGTTTAAGGATTTTGATATAATAAGAAGCCCATCGATGACAGAGAAATCCAATTTACTTTTGGAAAAGGTAAATGCATATACGTTTATTGTTGATAAAACCGCAAAAAAACAAGAAATCAAAGGGGCGATAGAAAGGGTTTTTAAAGTGAAAGTTTTATCTGTTAATACAATCAATAGCCAAGGGAAAACGAAGGTTTTTCGTGGTAGGATTGGCAAACGTGCAGATTTTAAAAAGGCAATTGTTAAACTTGCTGAAAATAATAAGATAGATTTAGGAGTGTAATGTAAATGGGACTCAAACAATATAAGGCAATAACAACATCGCAGAGAAAGCTTGTTAATATTGATAGGTCGGAACTTTGGAAAGGAAAACCCTTTAAAAAGCTGACGGAAAGAAAAATCGATAGAGCAGGGCGCAATAATCATGGCCATGTAACTGTTTGGAATAGAGGTGGAGGCCACAAACAGCGCTATAGAACTGTGGACTTTTTGCGTAACAAATATGATATGGATGCAGTGGTTGAACGTATTGAATACGATCCGAACAGGACGGCATTCATTGCTCTTGTTAAATATATTGACGATGAATATAGATACATTATCGCCCCAAACAAACTAAAAATTGGAGATAAAATTGTTTCTGCGGATAAGGCGGATATAAAACCTGGTAACACTATGATTATGAAGAATATTCCAGTTGGAACAACGGTTCATAATGTTGAAATGAAAATTGGTAAAGGGGCTCAATTGGCAAGATCAGCAGGTTCTGGTGTTCAGATTGTCGGAAGAGATGGAGGGTATGTTATATTAAGGCTCCCTTCTGGAGAACAAAGACTTGTTTCTAGTGACTGCAGAGCGACAATCGGAGTCGTCTCGAATGCTGACCATCAAAATAGGAGCTATGGAAAAGCAGGACGTAATCGTTGGCTCGGAAAGCGTCCGTGTGTTCGTGGTGTCGCTATGAACCCAATAGATCACCCACATGGTGGAGGAGAAGGGAAAACCTCAGGAGGAAGGCATCCATGCACCCCGTGGGGTATTTCAACGAAAGGCAAAAAAACTCGTAGAAATAAGACTACGAGTCAGTATATAATATCGAAACGGAAGTAAGGAGAATTGTAATAAAGTGACGAGATCAGTTTGGAAAGGTCCATTTTTTGAAAGATACCTTCTAAAGAAGGCTGATGCTGTTAGGGCGTCTGGTAGATCTGATGTGATAAAAATCTGGACTAGGCGTTCAACAATACTACCGCAATTCGTTGGTTTAACGTTTGGGGTTCATAACGGGAGAAAATTTATTCCAGTTTCTGTGAACGAGAATATGGTTGGACATAAGTTTGGTGAATTCGCCCCAACGCGTACGTATTATGGGCATGGGGCAGATAAAAAGGCGAAGAGATAGTTATATGACGTATACAGCAACGGCAATATTAAGGAAGATTAGAGTTAGTCCGCAGAAATTAAATATTGTGGCATCTATGATTAGAGGTATGAAGACAGATAAAGCTCTTGGAGTTTTATTCCATTCTAAAAGAAGAATTGCGAGTGATGTTAGAAAGACATTGATGTCGGCAATGGCCAATGCGGAAAATAACAATGGGTTGGATGTCGATAACCTTTATGTTAAAGAAGCGTATGTTGGTCATAGTTTAACGCTAAAAAGATTTCATCCTAGAGGGCGCGGTCGCGGAAGTCGAGTGATCAAACCGTTTAGTCATCTCAGTATTGTTGTTGAACAGAGGGGGGTATAGCAAGTGGGACAAAAAGTAAATCCAGTTGGAATGAGACTCGGGATTATTCGTACTTGGGAGTCCAAGTGGTTCGCTGGCAAGGGGTATGCCGATCAACTGATTAAAGACCTTAAAATCAGAGAATATGTTAAGAAAAATTATGTAGGTGCTGGAATAGCGAGAGTTGTTATAGAGCGTCCTGCGAAAAAAATAAGTATTGAGATATACGCAGCTCGTCCCGGTATGCTTATTGGCAAAGGTGGAACTGATCTTGAAAAATTGAGGAAAGCCGTTTCAAAAATTGCCGGCATGGAGGTTGGGGTTAATGTAGTTGGTGTCAGAAAACCAGAACTCGATGCGTGTTTGATAGCAGAAGGAATAGCTAATCAAATAGAAAAGCGTGTATCCTACAGAAGAGCGATGAAACGCGCGATGCAATCCGCTATGAAGCTTGGTGCATATGGTATTAGGTGTAACGTTGGTGGAAGATTAAATGGTGCGGAAATTGCCAGGATGGAATGGTATAGAGAAGGTAGGGTTCCTCTTCATACATTGCGTTCTGATGTAGATTTTTCAAAAGCAACAGCGAAGACAACCTATGGGACTTGTGGTATTAAAGTTTGGATATACAAGGGGGACAGTGAAGTTGGAGATTTTGTTTCAAGAGATAAAAAGATATAGGATAGAGGATTTTTAGTTATGATGTTCCCGAAAAAAACAAAATTTAGAAAAGCCTTTAAAGGAAAGATTAAAGGATTTACGATTGTTGGTTCTAGTGTTAGTTATGGAAGCTATGGCCTTAAAGCGATTGAGCCAGCAAGGTTAACTGCAAGACAGATAGAAGCAGCAAGACGTGCTATTTCAAAATATGTTAAAAGAGCAGGACGTGTTTGGATTAGGATTTTTCCAGATATCCCAGTTTCTAAAAGACCTGCTGAAGTTAGAATGGGAAAAGGAAAAGGATCTAACGACCATTGGGCTGTTAGGGTGCATCCAGGTAGGGTTATGTTTGAGCTCGATGGCGTATCGGAGGAAACTGCAGAAGAAGCACTTACTCTTGCTGCTTCCAAATTACCTATCAGAGCTAAATTTGTAAGGCGTATTGTATAAAGGTGTTAGGAAAAATGAAATTTAAAGAGTTGTTAGAGAAGGATTCAAAGGAACTCTGTGAGATGTGTGCATCTCTTAAAAAAGAGGGGATGAACCTTAGGATTCGCATGAAGACCACCCAGGATGTTAATACATCATCGATTAGAAGATGTAAAAAGGATACTGCTAGGGTTCTTACGCGTTTGCGTCAGCTAAAAATTGGTAATGGGGGTTCATCAAATGCCTAGTCGTATATTACAAGGATTCGTTGTTAGCGATAAGTGTGATAAAACCGTTTTAGTTAAAGTTGAAAAACGGGTTATGCATCCGATTTACAAAAAATATGTCAAAAAACATAAGAAATATGCGGCACATGATGCTACTAATTCATATAAAATTGGAGATTTTGTGAAAATTATTGAATCGCGCCCTATTTCAAAAACAAAAACTTGGGTAGTTGATTCGCTCATAAAAATAGGAGATAAAAGATGATTCAATCGGAATCACGCTTAGGTGTAGCAGATAATTCAGGAGCAAAGGAAGTTCTTTGCATCAAGGTTCTTGGAGGTTCTAAAAGAAGATACGCTGGGGTTGGTGACGTTATCGTTGTGACGATCAAAAATGCAATACCTCGAGGGAAGGTTAAAAAAGGGGATATCCATAACGCTGTTATCGTTAGAACAAAACATCCTATTAGGCGTAAAGACGGTATGCAAATTTTCTTCGACAAAAATGCTGTTGTTTTGATTGACAAACAAGGGGAGCCTATTGGAAGTCGTATATTTGGCCCCGTGACGAGGGAACTTCGTCAGGCGGGGTATATGAAGATTATATCTTTGGCACCGGAGGTTTTATAATTATGACGCAGCCAAAATTTAAAATAAAAAAAGGCGATCAAGTTCAGGTTGTCGTAGGATCTGATTCTGGTAAACGTGGGATTGTTAAAAAGATGTTTCTAGAAAAAGGGAAGGCTCTTGTTGAAGGGGTTAATATTGTCGTCAGAAATGTAAAACCAGATTACAAGCATTCTCAGGGGGCTTACAAAAAGGAGATGCCGATTAGTATATCGAATCTTTCTTTGATTGATCCCTCTACTGATAAGCCAGCAAAGATTGGATATAAACTCGATGAGACTGGTAAAAAGGTAAGATATTTTAAAAAGTCTGGAGTCGTAGTATGAGTTATACAAGAGATAAATTTTTAAAAACCATTAAAGAGTCTTTGAAAAAGGATCTTGGAATTACAAACGATATGAAAGTTCCTAAGTTGTCGAAGATAGTACTAAATTGTACCTCTTCTGATATTGCGGCTGATAGCAAAGTTCTGGCTTCGGTTATAGATGAGATTACTCTTATATCAGGGCAAAAACCTGTTGTGACAAAAGCTAAACAATCTATCGCTGGGTTTAAAGTGCGTGAGGGTGTAAATCTTGGAGTTAAGGTGACTCTCAGAAGAGATAGGATGTACGAATTTGCCGATAGACTTGTTTACATGGCCCTCCCGAGGGTTCGAGATTTTAGAGGATTGTCTAGCAAGGGATTTGACGGCCATGGGAATTTTTCTATGGGAATCAAAGAGCAGATTGTTTTTACTGAAATAAATTATGACAAGATTGATAAGGTTAGAGGTTTTGATGTTACAGTATGCACAACTGCAAGAACTGACAAAGAAGCACTTGCTCTTCTTAAAGCTTTAAATTTTCCGTTTACAAGTTAGCATGAGGAGTTAGGAATATGGCAAAGAAAAGTTCGATTAATCACAATAATCTGAGAAGAAAAATCACCCAAAGTAAGGCGGCGTCTAGAGGGGCTCTAAAAGATAGAATGATGGATAAAAGCTTAACTTTTGAAGAAAGGATAGCTGTTATGCATAAATTATCTGAAATGCCAAGAAATTCGTCAAAGGTTAGGATTCGTAATAGATGTGAGTTGACAGGCAGACCGAGAGGGTATTATAGGAAATTTGGGTTATCTCGTATAGCTCTTCGCGAACTTGGATCGGCTGGGTTTTTACCTGGTGTGACTAAGGCTAGTTGGTAATAAATATTGTAGGAGTATGGATAAAAAATGAGTATTGTTGATCCGATAAGCGATTTAATTACAAGGATTAGAAATGCACAAATGGCATTTAAAAAGACTGTTTGTTCCCCCATTTCGAAGATGAGGGAGGGGGTTATCAAGGTTTTACTGGATGAAGGTTATATTCGAGGATATAATGTCGTCAAATGTAAGAAAACAGGACGTGATTTGTTTAATATCGAATTAAAATATTATGACGATAAACCTGTAATTTACGAAATAAAAATGGTATCGAAACCTGGTCGTAAGGTTTATTCACCTATTAAGGATTTGGCTTTTGTGAAAAATGGTTTAGGAATTAACATATTGTCGACTAATAAAGGGATAATGTCGGATGTTGAGGCACGAAAAATGTCGCTAGGTGGCGAGGTTCTTTGTACCTTATTTTAGAGAGAAAAAAATATGTCTAGAGTTGGTAAAAATCAAATTACTATCCCAAATGGGGTTAAGAGCATAGTTGAGGGGAATTTGCTTAATTTTGAAAAAAACGGCGTTAAAGAATCATACAACGTTCCTTCATGTATTGAAGTTGAAAAAACAGAAGTTGGGATACTGTTAAAACCAATTAACCAAGACAAGAGGACGAGGTCTCTATGGGGAACTTCACAGAGAAATGTAGCTAACATTGTTTTTGGATTGGATAAGGGGTTTAAAATTGAACTCGAGATGGTTGGTGTCGGTTATAAGGCAGCAGTTGCTGGGCGTAAACTCACTATGCAACTCGGATACAGCCATGATATTAACTATGAAATACCAGAGGGGATAAAGATAGACTGTCCAAAACCGACGACAATGTCTATAACAGGGCACAATAAGAAACAGGTTGGCGATGTTGCGGCGTATTTAAGAAGTTTTAGAAAACCCGAACCCTACAAAGGGAAAGGGATCATCAAGTCCGGGGAATTTGTTTATAGAAAAGAGGGGAAAAAAAAGTAAAATGGCGGTAACTACGAAGGAATTGCGTATTAAACGCAAAATTAGACAGAGATTTAAGATTAATAAGACGATTGATGGTAGATATAGGTTGGTTGTAAATAGAACAAATAACCACATATATGCTCAGATCATTGATAAAAATGGAAAAAAAACGATTCTTGAAGCATCGACTCTTTCAAAAGAGGGTAAGGCAGTTGTTAAAAATGGAGGAAATAAGGATGCTGCTGTATATGTTGGCAAAACCATAGCTGAAAAAGCTAAGGCAAAAGACATAAAGGATGTTGTATTTGATAGATCTGGATTTTTGTATCATGGACGTGTTAAAATCTTGGCCGATTCGGCAAGAGAAAATGGATTAAATTTTTAGGGATAAGGGAATATGGCAAAACAAAACGAACGCAGTAGAGATAGTGGTGGTGGCAATAACAGAGGGGAACGGCAACAGCAACAACAACCAGAGCAGATTGTTGAAAAACTTGTTAGTGTGCGTAGAGTGACCAAGGTTGTTAAGGGCGGAAAGAATATGAGATTTTCAGCTCTTGTTGTTGTTGGAGATGGAAAGGGCAGGGTTGGATACGCTTCTTCAAAAGCCAGAGAGGTTCCAGATGCTGTCGAAAAGGCAAGCCAAAAAGCTAAGAAATCGATGATTAGAATCTCTCTAAAAGAAGGGAGAACAATCCGCCATGATGCAGAGGCTAGAATTGGGGCTGGACATGTTTTCTTGCGTACTGCTCCCGCTGGTACTGGTGTTATTGCCGGTGGCCCTATGAGAGCCGTATTCGAAGCCCTAGGGGTTCAAGATATTGTAAGCAAGTCTGTTGGTTCTGGGAATTACCATAATATGGTCCGTGCAACATTTGTTGCTTTACAATCAATAACTCCTCCCAAAAATATTGCTGCTAAACTTGGTAAAAAATTGACAGATATTTTAGCAAGGCGTCAGCATAGTAGTAGTAACAACAATAAAGTGATCGAAGAAACAGTGGAGGCATAGACATAGAAATGACCATAACAGAAAAAACTAAAACTATAAAGATCACCCAAATTGGAAGTTCTATTCGAAGAGATAGTAAACAGGCACTTTATCTGAAGTCTCTTGGTTTAGGAAAGATAGGGGCAACAAAAGAACTTATTGATAGCAATTCCGTTAGGAAACTGATAGCAAAAACTAGGCATATGATAGAGGTTACAGAGTAATATGACTTTTGATTTAAAACTTAACAATGTAAGAGATAATTGTGGATCGCGTTCTAAGACGAAATGTCTTGGTCGTGGAATTGGATCTGGAAAAGGCAAAACTTCTGGACGCGGTGGAAAAGGACAGACAGCACGATCAGGAGTCAGTCTTAATGGTTTTGAAGGGGGACAAACTCCTCTCTATAGAAGACTGCCGAAAAGGGGGTTTACGAATATCCATAGAATGTTTATGTACGAACTCGATTTTAATAAAATCAATAGAATTATTAAAAATAATTTACTCGAAAAAGATCAAATTATTGATAAGATCTTTTTGAAAAAAATTGGGTATATGCCTTCGTATATAGAAGGTGTTTCTCTCATAGCTAATGGGAAATGTGATAATGTAATAAAAGTTGCTGTAACACGCGCTTCGGCGAAAGCGAAGGAAGTTCTCGAAAAAAACGGCAGCGTTTTGACAATAGAATAAGGGAAAAATATGGCGTCTCTAGCAGAGAGTTTAGCAAAAAATTTTAGTTTCTCTTCTTTTAAAAAAGCGGAAGATTTGAAAAAACGTATATGGTTTACGTTAATGGTTCTTGTTGTATATCGCTTCGGGACATATATTCCTTTGCCTGGTATAAACCCAGGGGTTATTTCGGACTTTGCTAAGAGTCATGCAAATAGTTTGTTCGGAATACTAGATATGTTTTCTGGTGGAGCTATGGGGCGTATGACTGTGTTTTCTCTCAATATCATGCCATACATTTCGGCTAGCATTATTATCCAGCTTTTGACGGCCATGTCTCCACAACTTACTGCTCTTAAAAAAGATGGGGAATCTGGAAGACGCAAAATTAATCAATATACGCGATACAGCGCTGTTCTGCTGGCTCTTATTCAGGGGTATGGTATATCGGTTGGTCTTGAAAGGATCATTTCTCATTCTGGACCAGCGGTTATAGATCCTGGGATGGTATTTAGATTTACCACTATGACTAGTTTGACTGGAGGTACATTATTTATAATGTGGCTTGGAGAACAGATATCGGCTCGAGGAATCGGGAATGGCTCATCGATTATTATATATTCTGGAATCGTTGCGAATTTACCTGCTGCCCTTTTTAATACGTTTGCGATGGGAAAACAGGGAGCTATTTCTGTGATGGCTTTAGTTGTATTACTCTCTCTTGTTGTTACCGTCATTGCTTTTATAGTTTTTATGGAGAAAGCAGTTAGAAAAATTCCTATACAGTATCCAAAAAGGCAAACTATGGCAAATATGCCTGCTAGTCAGCAAAACACTCATCTTCCATTAAAATTAAACAACGCTGGTGTTATTCCCCCGATTTTTGCTTCTTCTATCCTGCTTCTTCCGGCAACTATTTCTGGATTTGTAAGTGTTAATCCTGATTCGATTTTTGGCAAAATTGCTAATTCGTTCTCACACGGAAAGCCTCTTTATATGATATTTTTCTTAATATCTATCGTGTTTTTTGCCTATTTTTACACAGCTATTATGTTTGATCCGAAAGATACGGCAGATAATCTTAAGAAATCCGGTAGTTATATTCCTGGTATCCGTCCTGGAGATTCAACTGCCGATTATATTGACACGATATTACTAAAACTGACCTCAATTGGTGCGTTATACCTTTGTGCTATATGTATACTTCCGGAAGTTATACTTTCACAGGTTGCATTACCGTTTTATTTTGGTGGAACGAGTTTATTAATTGTTGTTAACACGTCAATAGATACTATGAATCAATTTCAGTCTCATTTACTTGCTCAACAATATGAAGGGCTCTTTAAACGTGGAAAAGCCAAGGGGTTGATATAAAATGTTTATAGTATTTTTAGGTCCCCCTGGTTGTGGTAAAGGAACTCAAGCAGCCATTTTTGAAAAAGAAATGTCCTATAAAATTGTATCTACAGGAGACATACTTAGAAAAAATAATGGTAGGGTAGTTGATCCAAAAACCGGAGAAACAATAAATGACATTATCTCTCGAGGCAAGCTTCTTCCTGATTTTGTAACGATAGATATTGTCTCTGAGGAAGTTTCTAGGTTGAAAGATGAATCAGATTGTAAAAATATTATTTTTGATGGCTTCCCAAGAACTTCCTGGCAGACAGGAGCACTAGAGGTTATCGCAAAGCCAAGTATTGTATTTAGTTTTGTTACTGATGAGGAAAATCTTGTTAAAAGAATAACTGGTCGCTTTCAGTGCGTAAAGTGTGGTAGGATATACAATAAATTATTAGCTACGACTAAAACGGAAGGGATTTGTGATAGTTGCGGGGGAAGCGAGTTTGAAACAAGATCCGATGATAATGAAGAAATTTTGCGTACAAGATTGTCTGAGTATCATAAAAAAACTTTCCCGATTATTGAGTTTTACTCAATGAATGGTAGGTTGATTAATGTTGATGCAGATGCTCCTGTCGAAAAAGTGACAGAAGAAATTGTTAGTGTTTTGAAAAAGGAGATGAGATAAGTGGCTCGTATTGCTGGTGTTAATATTCCAACTCAAAAGAGGGTGGTTATTGGGTTAACCTATATTTTTGGTATTGGGAAATATAACGCAAAAAGTATTGTAGAAAAAATTGGTATTTCAGATTCTAAAAGAGTTTTTGATCTCACGGATCAAGAAATTTTAAAAATTCGTGAAATTATAGATAGCGATTATAAGGTCGAAGGAGATCTTCGCCGTGTTATTTCTACGAATATTAAGAGGATAACAGATCTTGGATGTTACAGAGGTCTTCGACATCGTAAGCGTTTACCTGTTAGAGGACAGAGAACTCATACGAACGCACGTACAAGAAAAGGGAAGGCAATCGCGATTGCCGGAAAGAAAATGGTAACAAGATAATTTTATAAAGAGGATTTTACAATTATGGCACAAAAACCAGTTAGTAGAGTTAAGAGAAGAGAAAAAAAGAACGTTTTGAACGCAGTAGCTCATATCAGTGCATCGTTTAATAATACAATCATAACAATATGCGATGAGCACGGGAATGCTATAGCTTCTGGATCAGCAGGCTGTGTTGGTTTTAAAGGATCTCGTAAGTCTACTCCGTATGCAGCACAGCTCGCAGCTGATGAAGCCTCTAAAAAGGCAGTTGAACACGGGGTTAAGAATGTTAGTGTCATAGTTAGAGGCCCGGGGGCTGGGAGAGAAACTGCAGTTCGCTCTCTTCAATCGGCTGGATTTATTATAACTTCAATCAGGGACGCAACACCACTACCTCACAATGGTTGCCGTCCTCCAAAGGCACGGAGAAATTAAACCTATGAATAACAGTAGTACATGGCAGATTTTGATTAGACCTAACAAAGCAGAGGTAGCTTATACCGATGAAAAGCTCCGCGAAGGGAGTGTTGTTATAACTCCTCTTGAAAGAGGCTTTGGGACTACCATCGGGAACGCTCTTCGTAGAGTATTGCTTTCATCAATTCCAGGCTCTGCAATAAGAGCAGTTAAAATTGATGGTGTTGCCCATGAATTTTCGGTGATTCCAGGTGTTCGTGAGGATGTTCCTGAAATTATACTGAATTTAAAGTCTTTAAGAATTAAACTCCACGGCGATAGAGGTCGTAAGGTCCATATATCGTCAGTTTCTGGCCCAAGGGTTGTAAAGGCAAAGGATATAGAGTGCCCTACAGATGTAGAAGTTATGGATCCTGAGCACGTTATATGCACTCTTGAATCTGGTGGAAAAATTGATATGGAGCTGACCATTGATAATGGGAAGGGATACGTTCCGGCTTCCGCTCAGGATGCTTCCGAAAAACAAATCGGCCTGATATTTATTGATGCGATATATAGTCCAGTGTCATTGGTAGATTTTAAAGTTGAACAGACTCGTGTTGGACAACGGACTGACTATGATAAGCTTACAATGTTTGTTAAGACGGATGGTTCTGTACGACCGGATGATGCGGTTGCGAAAGCAGGTGCTATTCTTAGGGATCATTTTGCAAGTTTTGTTAGTTTTGATGAAGTACCTATGTATGATGTCAAGGGAGATAAGGAAGAATTACCGTTTGATAAGAACTTTCTTCGCAAAGTTGATGAGCTTGAATTGTCAGTTAGAGCGGCAAATTGTTTGAAAAATGAAAATATATTTTATATAGGAGACCTTATTCAGAGATCTGAAGCTGATATGTTAAAAACTCCTAATTTTGGAAGAAAATCTTTAAATGAGATAAAAGAACTGCTGCATGCTATGGACCTTGATTTTGGGATGCCCATTCCGGGATGGCCTCCAGAAAACATAGACGAGCTTGCTCGCAAACTTGATGAACAATATAACTAATGAAAATCGGAGAATTGGATTATGAGACATGGTTTTAAAAAAAGACGGCTTAATAGAACAAGCTCGCACAGAAAGGCGATGTTTCGCGCAATGTTGTGTGCACTTATAGAACATGAGCAAATTAAAACGACCCTTCCAAAGGCTAAGGAGCTTCGGCCGATTGCTGAGAAAATGATAACTCTAGTACGTAAAGGGTCTCTTCATGCCAGGCGTATGGCAATTTCAAGACTCCAAAGTAATGAAGTCGTTAAAAAATTGTTTGATGATATTGCCGTTCGTTGTAAAGATAGAAATGGTGGATACATAAGAATTATAAAAGCTGGTTTCCGCTATGGAGATGCGGCTCCTATGGCACTTATTGAGTTGGTGGACAGAAAGTAGTAGAGTAATATGCCAACGAATTTTTATATTTTGATTTTTATTCCAACGGCCTTAATTATGTGGGGTAGGGGGGAGAGTACCGTTCACAGATGCGGTGGTGATAGTAAATCGGTTAGAAAAAAAAATGACAGGAATTTTGATAAACTAAACACGTGCGTAGGAGATGGTCATAATGATAATAATTGGTAAAATAAAGACTTTATCGTTTCTGGGAGCGATGTTATTTGTTCTGACTTCTTGTGAGAAGGTGGTTATTAATCATGGCTATATTATTGAATCGGCGAATTTCCAGGAAATCAATGTGAAGAAAGATACCGCTATGGTTGTATATGAAAAGTTCGGTGCCCCGACATTGAGATCTTCAGTTGTAGCTCCAGATGGCTCATATAATTGGTATTACGTTTCAAAACGTACTGAAAAAACCAGCTTTTTCAATCCAAAAGTTTTGGACGAGAAAACTGTGGTTGTGTCATTTGACAAGGATAACGTTGTTACCTCTGTTAATACTGTATCTCCTGGAAAGCTTAATAAAACCGTTAATGTTGTTAGCGAAAAAACAAAAACAGGTGGTAAAACAGCAGGAGTTCTTGGAGAAACCTTTGGTGGACTTGGTAAGTATATGAAACACTATACAGAGGCAGAAAGAAAATAAGTTTTTCAAAAAGCCAAACTTCAGAAAGTAGCGATTATGATTGATTAATTTGTTAAACAAGCTAATACAAAAACTCCTGTAATTCTAGGAGATGCAATTAGAAAAGCTAAGCTGTCGCTAATTGGCTTTATACTCGCTCCAGTTAGTAATGGGTTAATTTTTTAAAACCTATCCCAAGAATTACTGATGTTTTAGGTACATTTGTCGATATTAATGTTAATTGGGACAGCTATACTCGCTCTAATTAACCTAAGTTTCGAGTAAGGAAACGAAAAACCATTATTCAATCACATAAAGAACTCGATGATTTCCCCTATAAGACCTTCGTAACCGCTACACTTATATAGTTCACTATACAAAAGGTTAGATGTTTAACACAAAAGTCACAGAATTATTCGTATCAACAGTATGAAAATCCTGCTTTCTTACACAAAGCTTAGGTTAATTAGCAAAGAGAATATTTTTTAAAACCTATCCCAAGAATTACTGATGTTTTAGGTACATTTGCCGATGTTAATGTTAACTGGGACAGCTATATTAAAAGGTTAAAAAAGAGTTAACCTTTCATAAAGTTAAGTAGATTTTAGTATTTGGATTGTGTTACCATTTGTACATAAAGATAGTGTTTCCACAAAATATGATTTCGTTTGTTTTTCCGGGGCAGGGATCTCAGAAAATTGGGATGTCCCTTGATGTTGTTCAAAATTTTACGATAGCTAAAGAAATACTAGAAGAAATAGAGGATGCAGTATCTTTAAATATTACTAGGATAATAAAAGACAGCTCAATTGAGGAACTCACAAAAACGGATAACGCTCAAATAGCAATTTTTACTGCATCTATGGTTATCTGGAATACGTTAAAACAGTATATTGCTTCCAGCTCCGTCAAGTACTTGGCTGGACATTCATTGGGAGAATATTCAGCTCTCGCTGCTTCTGGATTTGTTTCTTTGGGGGAAGCTGCGCAAATAGTATTGCAACGAGGCAGAATTATGGCTGAGACTAGCGATAGTACTAGGTATAAAATGTGCGCAATATTAGGGTTAAGTGCGCAACAAGTGGAAACTATTTTGTGTGATGAAGTTGTTATTGCAAATGATAATTCAAATATGCAGGTAGTCCTAAGCGGAATTGCAAAAGCTGTTGAAAAAGTTGCTGTAAGGGCTTTGAATATTGGCGCAAAGAAGGTAATAAATTTAAATACAAGTGGACCATTTCACAGCTATTTTATGAAAGAATCCATTGAAAAATTGGCTAAAATTCTAGAAAATTATGAATTTTTCCTCCCAGAATTTTCTGTTATCATGAACGTAACTGCGAGCCCTCTCGAGGATATAGGTCTTTTGAAAAATATGATGTTGGAGCATGTTACAAATAGGGTTAGATGGAGAGAATCAGTGGATTTTATGGTAAAAAATGGAGTGAATCGAATTATTGAAATAGGGCCCTCCAAGGTTCTAACAAATTTGAGTAAACGTGCGTATCCTGATGTTATAATGGATGGCGTAGAAAACATTAGTGAGTTAGAGAGCTTTGTCAAAAGCATATGATATTTTTTTAACAAATTTGGATAAAATGGTAAAGTGGGCCGAAAATAGGTCTCTTTGGCCATTATCGTTTGGTTTGTCGTGCTGTGCGATTGAAATGATGCATGCAGCTGCTAGTAGAATTGATCTTGATAGATATGGGTGTCTTTTTAGATCAAGCCCCAGGCAGGCAGATCTTTTGATAGTTTCTGGAACCGTTACTTATAAAATGGTGGATCTGTTAAAGAATTTGTATGAGCAGATGTTGGAGCCACGAAGGGTTATAGCAATGGGGAGTTGTGCTATTAGTGGGGGGTTATACTGCGATTCTCCATTTGTTGTACAGGGGGTTGATAAGATCATTCCCGTCGATGTCTGCTTAATTGGCTGTCCTCCGCGCCCTGAGGAATTAGCTCGAGCAATTATTGAGATGAAAAATATTTAGAGATTGTCCTAGATTTAAATTTTTGATTTAAAACCTCTGCTTTGGGCCTCTAAAACATGTATAACCGTTCAAAAATTGGGATAGACGTAGTATTTTTACTTCTATTGGGTATATAATTTTGCTGAAAGGAAATTTGTAGGGTTTTATATTATGCTTAGGGCAAAATATGCTGATACCCTTTCGAATATTCCCCTTATAAAACACGGATTTTTTGGAAAAGAAGGAGGAGAGAGTGTTTCTCAGTTCGAATCACTTAATGTCGGATTAGGTCGGGGGGATGATGATAAAATTGTCATGAAAAATAGAGCAAAAATTTCTGAGTATTTCGGAATTTTGCCTGAAAACATGGTAATTCCTAAACAAATTCATAGTAATTTTGTCGAAATCGTAGATAATCCGTTATTACACATTGAATGCGATTCTGTTATAACAAATACCCCTAACTTGCTTATAGGTGTTACAACGGCAGATTGTGTTCCTATTCTTTTATGTGATGTAAAACAGAGATATATAGCGGCTATACATAGTGGTTGGAGAGGGGCATTATTGGGTGTAGTTGAGAATACGCTTGCTAATCTAAAAAAGCTCGGATGTAGGGGGGATAATATAGTTGCGGCAATCGGACCATGTATACACCAGGAGTCATTCGAGGTTGGAAGCGATGTTATTGATATGGTAGATAAAAAATACATAGATACTAGACAACATTTTGACTTACTCGGATATGTTCGTGATAAGTTAATCGAAAGCGGGGTATTAAATAGTAATATATCGAAAATTGATATAGACACATTTAAAAACAATGAGTATTTTAGTTATAGAAGGGCAAATTGCAGGGGATGCGGGGTCCAATTCTCTGGGATTATGATTGTTTGACGATATGAGGCTATGAACTTTTATGAAAAATATGCAACAACTGCTTAAACAGGCACAGAAACTGCAGGGGAAATTGAGTGAAGCGCAAAAAGATCTTGAAATACAGGAGGTTATTGGGACTTCTGGTTCTGGTCTCGTAAATGTAACGATGACGCTTAAAGGGATAGTTAGATCCATTGAATTGGATAATTCTATTATAGATCCAAACGAGAAAGAAGTGATTGAAGATTTATTAGTTGCTGCTATGAATGATGCAAAACAGAAAGCAGACAAGAAATTCGATGATGGAATGAAAGAAGCTTCTGGCGGAATGGATTTGTCTCAAATAACCGGAGGAATGTTCTAGTATTTCAACGTCATTATCATTACAATTATATTAGGTGAGTTTTGTAGATTATTTTTTATGTCCAAAGAAGATTTGGTAGAATTTAGTGGAACCGTAATTGAGTTACTTCCAAATGCAACATTCAGAGTTGAGCTCGAAAATCAGCACATTATATTGGCACACACTTCTGGAAAGATGAAAAAAAATAGAATAAGAATTCTTGTTGGAGATAAGGTTATAGTAGAGATGACTCCCTACGATCTTTCCAAGGGAAGAATTACGTTTAGAGAAAAGTAATACTAAATACTAACAGATTGTTTGCCTTGTGCAGATAGTATATTAGGACTAGCTAGTAACGGGGGGTCTTTTTATATATACTTGATTCGTTTGACTTTAATATTAAACCAAACACCCAATTCTATGTAATCCTAAGGAATATCGCTTTAAAAATCACCTATCGCTAACTGGGGCGAGTATAAAGTCAACTAAATCAGTTATAAATTCTTTTATCTCAACAAGAGTAAACTTTTAAATGATATATGTTTATTACCACCAACTATAATATGGTCGAGGATTTTTATATTAAATACTTCGCATGCTTCAGCAATTTTTTTTGTACAGAATATATCGTTTACTGAGGGGGTTGGATCCCCACTGGGGTGGTTATGTACAAGTATGATACATTTTGCTCCAACCTCTATACATTTTTTAACTACTTCTCTATTGTATATTTCGACGGTATCAATAGTTCCTCTTTGTACGACTTCATCTCCCACTATAAAACTAGAACCATTAAGAAAAATAATGCGGAGTTCTTCATGTTTTAGATGTATGGTGTTGAATTTGCAATATTTTATGACATCGTCAAAGCATTCGAGTATGTGACGTTTCACAATCTTTTCCCTACTATACTGCTTCATAACTGCTGATATAATTTGTAGGGAGTTATATGCTTTTTCTCCAATCCCGTCGATCTCTAACATGCTTTGTTTATTGGCATCTAGAATTCCATTAACTGAACCAAATTTTTGAAGCAGGATTTTTGCCAGAATTTTGGTATCTTTCCTTTTAAATATCAAAAATAACATCATTTCGACGATTTCGTAATCGTGGAGAGAATCTCTAGTGTTGTTGTTCAGCTTTTGAAAAAGTCTTTGTCTATGTCCTTTTTGAAAATCAATTTTTTCTTTAAAGGTCCTAGGCATTTAATACAACTTCATTAGAAGAACATTTATGTATTTTCCCCAGAATTTCAAGCTCTGATATGTTATATAACAGCTCTTGCATATCCATATTTAGACTTTTAGCGATTAGCTCTAGATTTGTCGGAGAATCCACGGAAAGAAGGGACATAATATCTCCGCTTCTGCTATTTGGAAAGCTACAGTTGTCGTTTAGAGCTATTTTTTCATTTTTAATTTCAGATTTGTAGCCAATAATTTCTAAAACATCTGTATAGTTTTCAACAAGGGGGGCACCATTTTTTATGAGATTATTACATCCTGAAGATCTTGGGTCAGATGGAGATCCTGGAACTGCCATAACCTCCGTTCCAAAATCGAGAGCTATTTTGGCAGTACTCATAGTTCCGGATTTTAGAGAAGCTTCTATAACCACAATTCCAACAGACATAAGGGCGATAATTCTATTTCTAGCAGAAAACATCCCTTGATCTGGGGTTTTATGTGGAGGGACTTCAGTTACTAGTAGTCCATTTTTTGAAATTCTTTTAAAAAGATTGAGATTTTCTTTTGGATACACATTTTCTAATGAAAACGGTACGATAGCGATAGTGTTCCCGCTTCCTTGAAGTGCTCCAAGATGAGCCCCCGTATCAATTCCATTAGCCATACCAGAAACTACTGTAAGGTAATTTGAGAGATTTTCTCCAAATCTTGAAGAAATTGATCGACCGTTTGCTGAGGCGTTTCTAGCTCCTATTATTGCAATTTTTTGTGATTTTAAAAGTTCTTTATTCCCACGGAGAAAAAGCATAGGAGGGCAGAGTGTGGAACGCCGCAATTCTTTTGGAAAATAATCATCAGTCGCGATAATTATATTACCATCGAAAGCTTTCAATATTTTTTCGGCTTTCGCTCGAGGGAATTGCTCTGGTACGCGAAATAGTGCTTCTTCTGCTGTTTTATACATTCTCAGCAATGACCAAAAAGTTTTCGGCCCAATTCCTCTAGAATTTATGAGGCAAAACCAGTCAACAATAACTTTATCGAACATTTATCTTGGAACCTCCCCAGCGCACATTTAAGTTTAGAATATATAGGTTAATTTTTTATTAAATTTAAGATTTTTGGGGAGTTTTATAATTTTTATTTTTAAGATTAGTTAAAATATTAACTATTACAATACATAATACATACAAAACAAAAAATATTTTATAAGTATTATATATTTATAAAATTATATCATCACAAATAATATTCAGCATAAATCAATATTTCTTTAAAAAGTGTTAATAATTTTTATAGAATCTTTTGGATTTCTTGTGATAAAATCCGAAGGGTGTATTCTGATTCTTAGATAAGAGGATTTCTTTCTGATGAGCATATCCATGACCAATTTTTCTATTCACAACGATGGAGTAAAATTTGTTGTAGCGTTAGCTGCTACTTCACTTGTATTTATGACTTTTTCAAGCACTTTGGGGTGGATTTTTGTGTTTTTAACGATATTTTGTGCTTTTTTCTTCAGAAATCCAAAAAGAGCGGTGATAGACGATGAGAATTTAATAGTTAGTCCTGCTGATGGAACCGTTAGTACAGTATGTATTGAGGTACCTCCTTCAGACATAGGACTAGGAGACGAACCACGGTATAGAGTCAGTATTTTTTTAAGCATATTTAATGTACATGTTAATAGGATCCCGTTTGCAGGGACTATTAAAAGTATATTTTACAATTCGGGGTCTTTTTTAAATGCTTCTCTTGATAAATCCAGTCTTTTTAATGAAAAAAATGTTATGGTTTTGAGTTTAAAAACTGATCCAGATAAAATGATGGCTTTTACTCAAACCGCGGGGATGCTGGCAAGGAGGATCGTTTGTGATGTTCATGAGGGGGAAGAGGTGAAAAAAGGCGATATTTTTGGAATTATAAGGTTTGGGAGTAGGTGTGATGTGTGGTTGCCAATTGGGGTTTTACCAAAAGTTATCAAGGGACAGACAATGATTGCTGGAGAATCTGTGATTGCCGATATTGCTAGTACAAAGACAGAATTACCAACTGGAAAGGTGATTTGATCACTAAATTGACTGCTTCAAAGAATTATGTAGAGTGAGATATAATATCGGGAACCTTTATAAAATAGTCCTATGTATTATAGTTAATTTACTTGAAGTTAGTATTAATAAAAATGCCCAAACCTAGTAATTCTAGGAGGATGCTGTTAGAAAAATTACTTATACTCTTTCCAGTAAGTGAAGAGATAATTTTTCAAAACCTATCCCAAGAACTATTGATGTTTTAGGTACATTTGTCGATATTAATGTTAACTGGAACAAGTATACCTGAGCCAGTTAACAATATGGTAGTTTTTAAGCCATAATTCCTGAAATTATGCTCTTTCCAGTTAGCGAAAAGATAATTTTTTAAAACCTCCCCCAAGAACTATTGATGTTTTAGGTACATTTGTCGATATCAATGTTAACTAGAACGAGTATAATTGCCAACTGGTGCGAGTTCTACTAGGATAAATACACCAACAATACAAAGATACTTTTTTCATAGGGTATCGGTAGGTAAGTAACCTCAGTTTCGTATAAGAAAGAAGGATTTCCTATAATATTGAGACAAATAATCCTGTTACTTTTGTGCTAAATATCTAACCTCTTATATAGTGAATCATCTAAGTGTAGCAGTTGCAGAGCACTTATAGGGTAAATCTCTACGCTCTTTGCATGATTGAACGATGGTTTTTCGTTTTCTTACACGAAACTGAGGTTAAGTATGTTTAAAAGTAATTTTTAGACATCTTTTTAAATAAATGACATAAAGCGATGGCTATTGCATCGATCGCATCGTTTGTTTTATTTTTGTCTATAGATGTACAAAAAATTTTTTGAACCATTATGTGGACCTGATCCTTGGACGCATGCCCGTTCCCAGTTATATTTTTCTTAACAGTATTAGGAGCATATTCATTTACTTGGTACCCAAAATTGCAGCAGGCTAAATACGCTGCAGTTCTTCCCATAATAAGTTTGCTACTACTTTTTTGGTTAGTATTGATAAAAACCTCTTCCATAGCAATCTCTTGAGGTTTATGTGTTTCTATCAGTCTAAAAACGTTTTCATATATATATTTCAATCTTTGCTCTAGATTTGTAGTGTTTTTTGTTTCAATAACTCCAGAAGTTATGTATTCATAAGCATTACCCCCAGTTACTGAGATAACTCCAAATCCTGTTATAACCAACCCTGGATCTATTCCTAGAACGATCAATATCTCACGCAGCACTGCTTTCCCTACATAAAATATAAACAATTTTCAAACCATTGGTCAAATTGTTTTAATTATTACCAGTTAGTAGGCTTGTTATCTAAACCAAAATTGATATAAACTTAATAGCTAGTTAAAATAGTGAACTATCATCGATAGAAAAATGTGTTCTTTGATGTTTTTAGAGAAGATTGGCCAATTATTCATATCATTCATAAAGTCGATTGGGAAAGTTTCTGTATTTTTGTTTAAGAGTTTATTTTACGGACTAGTTCCTCCATTTTATTGGAAACAAATTCGTAATGAGGCATTGCAAATTGGATATTTTTCTTTACCAGTTGTTGGGCTTACGGCTATTTTCACTGGTATGGCGTTCGCTATTCAGTGTTATACGGGGTTCTCAAAATTCTCTGCTGAAAATGGTATACCGACCGTTATTATGATTTCTATGGTGAGAGAACTCGGCCCCGTCCTTACAGCACTCATGGTTGCGGGAAGACTTGGAGGTTCTATGACTGCCTCGATTGGAACGATGAGAGTTACGGAACAAATTGATGCAATCACGACCTTATCTGTTAACCCATATAAATATCTTATATTTCCTAAAATATTAGCAGGAATTATATTTCTTCCATTTTTGGTTTTTATCGATGATATTATTGGAATTTTTGGAGGATACTTAATATGTGTTTATAATTTTGGATTTAATTCTTCGAATTATATATTTCAGACATTCCATTATATGGAGTTTTGGGATGTCATGTCTGGATTGATAAAAGGTGCTTTTTTTGGGTTTACCATATGTTTAATGGGGTGTTATTATGGTTTTCATTCAAATGGTGGAGCAGAGGGGGTAGGGAAGGCTACGACAAATTCCGTCGTATCATCTTCAGTTTTAATTCTATTTTTTGACTATGTGTTAACACTAGCTTTATTTTAAAAATTTTTATAAAAACGGCGATATATAACTAATATCTTTCTAAAATTCCCCAAAATACATGAAGTTTGTGGCGTTTTTGTTTTTTTTTACCTGAAAAAAATAAGATACTGCTACATGATAAAAATAACCTGATATTCTTAAAAAATCATAGTACTATGGTTCGGTAGGGATTTTTTTTGATTTTAAAAATCTGATGCTGGATAATTTAACTATAAAAATGGCTAGAACGGGCTTAAAAAATAAGGATTTTACCTCTCTCGAACTTGTTACAAGATACTTTGAAAAAATTGAAAAATATGAAGATTTGAACGCATATATAACATTGAATTACGAAAAATCGATTGATTTAGCCAAAAAAGCTGACGAAAAAATAGCAAAAAATATAGAAGGAAGTATGCTTGGGGTTCCAATAGCTATGAAGGATCTTTTTTGCACAGATGGTCTTCGTACAACTGCTGGTTCACGTATACTTGAAAATTTCATTCCTCCTTATGAATCGACTATTTCTCAAAATTTATTAAACGAGGGGTCCATTATTCTTGGAAAAACCAACATGGATGAATTCGCAATGGGATCATCAAACCTTACAAGCTATTTCGGTCCAGTTTGGTTGCCATTTAGAAAAAAATCTGATACAGATATAAAACTCGTTCCTGGGGGATCGTCAGGGGGATCTGCAGCAGCTGTCGCTGCCGATATAGCAGTTGCAGCAACGGGTTCTGATACAGGTGGATCAGTTAGACAACCGGCTGCTTTTTCGGGACTGGTTGGGATAAAACCAACATATGGTCTTTGTTCAAGATATGGAATGATTGCTTTTGCTTCATCTCTTGATCAGGCAGGGCCAATAACAAAAACCGTGGAAGACGCCGCCATTATGCTCAACGCTATGGCTGGATACGATAAAAAGGACTCAACCTCCATTAAAGTTGAAATTCCCAATTATTTAGATTATGTTGGCAAATCAATTAAAGGAATGAAGATCGGAGTCGCTAAACAATACACAGAAGGTTTGAGTGATGTAAATATAGCAATATTGGAGCAGGTGAAAAAATGGTTGCTTGATGCCGGTTGTGAAATTATCGACATAAATCTTGAAACAGCACCGTATGCGCTTCCTTCATACTATATAATAGCTCCCGCTGAAGCGTCATCAAATCTGGGGAGATACGATGGAGTACGTTATGGATACAGAGCAAATGCCCCAAAAAATATAGATGATTTATACGTAAGATCTCGTACAGAGGGTTTTGGAGAGGAAGTTAAGCGTAGGATACTTACTGGAACCTATGTACTTTCTTCGGGGTATTATGACGCATATTATAATCGTGCTCTTAAAATAAGGGAGATGATTAAGAAAGATTTTAAAGATAATGCGTTTGCTAAGGTTGATTTGGTTCTTACAATGACAACTCCGAATACTGCATTTGGAATAGATGATCCTGCCACAAATGACCCTGTGACTATGTATCTAAATGATATATTTACCGTAACTGCCAATATTATTGGGTCTCCTGCTATATCTGTTCCGGTAGGGCTTTCAGGAAACGACAAACTTCCGCTTGGAGTCCAGCTTATCGGGAACCATTTTTGCGAAAAATCTATTTTTTCCGTTGCTTCTGTTATAGAAAAAAGCGCTAATTTTGCTGAACTTAAAAAAGAAATGTCGTACGTGTCCAAACCCTAATTTTGTGAGGGATGTATTTTGTGTCAGTGTTAGATCAATGGTTGTTTTGTATTTTTATTAATACTAATGTCAAGTTAATCAACTGTAATCGAGCTAAATTACCGACACATCTCTAAACAGAAAGAAATATCACTCGATATAAGGGATTAAATTCACAAATATTACAAAAAAAAGTCAAAATGTCTTCTATAGTATGAAGCACCAGAAACAATAGCCATAACCGAGGCTATCCAGAGAAAAACTTCACCAGTTATCACTATAACTCCATTATAATCAAAAATACGTGAAAACGTGATGAATCCAAGAGAAAGCATCTGAAATGTTGTTTTCCATTTCGCTATTTTAGTTGTTTTAAATTTCTTTTTTTCTGAGATTACAATTCCCCTGACCTCTGAGACCATAACCTCTCGACATAGAATTAACGAAGCTGGAATCATAGAAAGCATAGATATTTCGTGAAACCAGACTATGAATATAATTGTCGTTGCGATCAGAGCCTTATCAGATATCGGATCAAGAACCTGTCCGAAGCGAGTTGTCTGCTTGTATGCTCTAGCGATATACCCATCCAAAAAATCAGTTAAACAACAAAACGCAAAAACTATAAAAACAATGGTACTATAATTCATATAAAATGCGGTGGCTATCGCCGGAATCAAAGCGATTCTAGAAATTGTAAGTATATTTGGAAAATTTAAAACTTTATTCATTACGTTCTTTTATTAAAAAAATCAAAAACAATTTTAGCTGACTTTTTGTCAATTCCTTGAACAGATATTATATCATCAATAGTTGCATTCTTAATAGCACTAATCGAACCGAAATGTTCTAGTAATCTCTTTTTACGTAATGGCCCTATTGTCGGTATGATATCGAGAGCGGATTTGTGCATAGAGAGTTTCATTTTTTTTCTATGAAATGTTATTGCTGTTTTGTGAGCTTCATTTCTGAGCATTATCAAAAAATTGAGAGTACTGTTATTTTCCCCGAGAAATATTTCAGTCCCCTCTTCTAAGATTATTTTTTCAGCGCCCATTTTTCTATTATCTTGCTTGGTTATTGCAATAACGTTTGTGATTCCTTTAATAATTTCATTTGCTGCAGCGAGTTGCGTATATCCCCCATCTATTATTATAAGTTCTGGCATAGGCTGCTGAGAGATATGTTTAGAGCTTAGCCTTTTATTTAAAACATACTTCATCATTGCAATATCATCTCCGCCTCGCGCTTCTTGAGAGGATATGCTGAATTTTCTGTAATATTTAGGACGCAAGGCTCCATCTTCAAAAACGACCATAGCTCCACAAGCTCCTGTCCCCATAATATGGCTGTTATCATATATCTCAATTCTGTTAATTTTTTTGATTTTAGTCAGAATTTCGAGAGGTTTCAGATCAAATTTCTCATTATTTTGTTTTAGTTTTACATTTTGTATGGAAATTTCGATGATTTTTTTATAGCTTCCAGTTGGATTATCTATTATTTTTCTGTTTAGAAATTTTGATAAAATCTCCTTATTTTCCAGTTTTTCACTGGTAATTATAATAGCTGGAGGTCTGATTATTTTATAAAACTGCGTTATAAATTCTTCAATCCTAGACATGGAATCGATATCACCGTTGTTTTCGGTTAAAAATGTTTCAGATCCAACATTTTTACCATTTCTAAAAAATGACACACTGGTAACGGTGGATGCCATAGCAATAACATCGATAGATAAATTTGTTTCCAAAGTTGCATACTGTTTGCTTTGAATCTCTGATATAGCTGTTATTCTATCCCTTATAGAAGCCGCCTTCTCAAAGTCTTCTTTTTGTGAAGCCTCTCTCATTTCAAGTAGTAGCATTTTTCTAGCGTCTTCATCATTACCTTCTAACAATTTTTTTGCTAGCAATACATTTTTTTTGTATTCATCTAATCCTATATTGTTAACACATGGAGCTGAGCATCTTTTTATAAAGTACTGCAAACATGGTCTTTTTCTCTGTTTAAAAAAATTATCAGTGCAGTTCCTAATAAGAAACGCTTTTTGTATAACCTTAAGAACCAGATTAAGTGCTGAAACAAACGGGTATGGCCCATAAAAATTATCTCCTTTACTTTTATGGGAGCGAACTTTGAATATTCTGGGGTAGAGAACTTCTTTCATTATCAATGAAGATGAGGAAGGTTCATCCACGACTATGTATGGATATGATTTATCATCACGGAGAATTATATTAAAATACGGCTTCAGCTCTTTTATTAAATTACTTTCCAAAATGAGGGCTTCTATTTCTGAGTGTGTAATCGTGTATTCAATTTTTCCGATTTGAGAAATCATCATTTTTAATCTGTTTGGTAGATTTTTATTTCTCGTATATGAAAGCAGTCTATTTTTTAAATTTTTGGCTTTGCCAACATACATAATAGCATCAGAACTACGATCATACATTTTATACACTCCAGGATAATTTCCCGCCTCCTGAGCTGTGCTTTTTATAATATCTGTTGGAGCTGTATCTATCATAGCTCCATTATAGAAGAAAACATTGGTTTTTCGAAAAAATTTCGTGAGAAAAGAAGAGTTTTATGATACTGTGGGGATTGTATTAAAAAGTATGGATAAAATGATGTTTTCTATTATTAATGAAAAAATTAATTGGGGAGAGAAGGAACTTTCAATTGAAACGGGAAAAATTGCAAGACAGGCTGATGGGGCTGTTGTTGTTCGTTATGGAGAGACGACTGTATTATGTACATGTGTTTTCATGAAGAAGCAGGCCACGAATGCGAGTTTTTTCCCACTTACTATAAATTATCAGGAAAGATTTTATGCCTCTGGAAGAATTCCTGGAGGTTTTATTAAGAGAGAAAGCAAACCATCTGAAAGAGAAGTTTTGACGTCGAGACTTATAGATAGGCCAATTCGTCCACTTTTTCCTAATGGTTTTCTGAATGAAGTTCAGGTTGTATGCACAACCATTAGTTACGATGAAACATGTGATCCAGGAATTGCTGCGATGATTGGAGCTTCAGCAGCGCTTTCTATTTCAGGTGTTCCATTTATGGGGCCAATTGCTGGATGCAATGTAGGCTATACAAAAAGTGGTGATTTTATATTAAATCCTGTTTATGGCCAACAGGTTGACGATAATTTACTCAGTTTAACCGTTGCAGGAACAGACGAAGGAATTCTCATGGTTGAATCGGAAGCTCAGGAGCTCTCTGAAGAAACTATGTTAGATGCAGTTATGTTTGGTTTTGAGTCATTTCAGCCAGTTATAAAATTAATTAAAAAATTACAGGAAAAAGTTGGCAAAAAACCTATTAACGTAACAAGTTTTGAGAATTTACATGAAGATTTGTATAAAAAAATCTCAAAACTTGCAATAAAAGAGATATCCCATGCTTTATCAATTAAAGGAAAACTAGAAAGACATGAAGCAATTAATGAAGTGCACGCTAATATTAATGAAAAATTAGCTGATAAAAGAGAAGAAGCGGAAAATCAGGTTGTTATAGATACGCTCTTTGAGAGTGTTTTGTCCGAAGAAATGAGAAATTCCCTTTTAAAAACGAAAGTTAGGTTGGATGGTCGTGGTGAAACCGATATTCGTGATATAACATGTGAAGTTGATGTTTTGCCAATGGTTCATGGGAGCTCTTTATTTACGAGAGGGGAAACTCAGGCACTTGTTGTTACGACCCTTGGTTCAGGATCGGACGAACAAATTGTTGATGATATAACAGGAGATAGGAGAGAGAAATTCCTTCTCCATTATAATTTTCCTCCATATTCAGTTGGCGAAGTTGGGAGGATGGGAGCTCCAGGAAGGCGTGAGATTGGACATGGCAAACTTGCTTGGAGGGCAATTTGTCCAGCTCTTCCAAATCCAGAGGATTTTCCATATACACTTAGAGTTGTTTCAGAGATTACGGAATCAAATGGTTCTTCATCTATGGCGACGGTTTGTGGGACGTCTATGTCCCTTATGTCTGCAGGAGTCCCTTTATCAAATCCAGTTGCTGGGATTGCTATGGGATTGATAAAAGAGGGAGACAAATATGTTATTCTCTCAGATATTATGGGAGATGAAGATCATCTTGGAGATATGGATTTTAAAGTGGCAGGGACAAAAGAAGGAATAACAGCTCTTCAGATGGATATTAAAATAACGAGCATTAGCAGAGAAATAATTAAAGAGGCTCTTGCCCAGGCTAAGGATGGGAGAATTCATATACTTGGTAAAATGAGTCAAGCTATAGTTGAGGGCAGAAAAAATCGCAGTCCAAATGCTCCAAGCATGGCAACAATTATGATTGATAAGGATAGAATTAGGGATTTAATAGGTCCAGGTGGCAAGATTATTAAAGAAATTTGCGAAAGAACTGGAGCAAAAATTGATATTGATGACAATGGACTTGTTTCTGTGTTTTCACGAAATCAAAAGGGTTTGGAAGAAGCTTTGGAAATTGTTAAGGGAATTGGCTGTATGCCTGAAATTGGCGCAATTTTCGCTGGAACAGTTGTTAAAATAACTGATTTTGGAGCTTTTGTTTCTATAACTGGTGGGCGAGAAGGATTAATTCATATAAGCAATATTTCTAATAAAAGGGTAGAAAAAGTGTCTGACATTTTGAGTTTAAACCAGAAAGTGAATGTAAAAGTTCTCGATATTGATGATAGAAACAGAATAAAACTCACCATGAAAGGACTGTAGTATTTTATACTCGTGCCAGTATTGGCAATAGGCTATTTTTATGAGCCATTTCATGCCAAACCGTTGGGATTTTGGCGTTTTTGTTAATATTATATAGCTGCTTTACTTGATACTAGTATTTATATTTGTTTTTAGTTTTTCTAAAGTCTAGTTAAGTGGGAAACTTAATCTTAGATTATCCCTAGTTTTTCATGTGCTTTTTTAAGAGCTTCGCCAAAATTTGGAACAATATAACCAAAAATACTACCCTCATTCTCCTGTTTCTCTTTATATTTCAGCATCTCAAGCAATATTCCATTAGCTCCAGAAACTATAACCATCACATTGTTTTTTCGTGCATCACTTACGATATATTTTAAAATTCGAATTGCTTCTGCATCTAAAAATAATATGTGTTTAAAGTACAAAATAATTACCTTAGAAGTTTTTCTGCTTTCAAGAGCAATCTTTATTGTATTTAAAAATAAGCTATCTTCGATATGTATAACATCTATATATTTCGAATAATTGTGCCCTCTGATAAATCCATTTTTAATCGCCATAAATTCAGAAAGGGAAGCATCATGCTTTTTTGTTACATGGATAGATTCCCCTTTAATAGAGATCATTCTTTGTGCAAGAAACATAAGCGAAATTATAAAGCCTATATAAACAGCTGGAACAAAACCAAAAAACAACAAAACTAGTAAAGTCGCAATAAATATATAATCATCATTATTTTTTAACTTAAAATGTTTTAATTTTATATTGTCTATAGCAAAAACTATTAATATAGCAGATAATGAATATACGGGGATGTGTTCGATTATAATATCGTAATAATTTATGGTGACGAGAGATAAACATCCAAGCATCAGCAGAGTTCCAAGTGTTTTTGTCTTGTATGCAATATTTTGCATAGTGTAATTTGTGTTTGAAGACACAAATACGCCACCTAGTATAACACTGATAAAGTTGGCAATACCAAGAGAAATAAATTCTGCATTATGTTGAAGCCTAGTTCCAGTTAAGCTCGAACTTAAATTTGTCGTCAAACAAGAAGTTGAAGCAATAACAATAGCTATGGCCAAAGAATAGTTAATACAGTTTATGACAAATGAGCTGGATAAATTACCAAAGTATGTAGTGTTAATATTTCCAAAATCACTAATATTAAATAATTTTAAATCAATAAAGAAAGAACTTGTTATTGATAAAGCTAAATATATAGTTATAAAAAAAGAGTTTTTTATTTTAATTTTAATTATAAAAAGCGGAATTACAAAATATAATGCTGTTAAAACATTTTGCCAGGATATTCCGTCTAATTTAGAACACATAGCAACTACATTGTTTATTAGATTACTTGGGGATTGAGGTGAGGTAATCCCGAGTATATACTGGGTTTGGGATACTATTATATATAAAGAAACATAAATAGTAATTGCAGATATATACGAACTATATAAACGCTTAAAAATATCATTTAATCGCAACAACCCAAATATTATGAGAATAATTGCAACAAAAATAGAAACCAATAACATTCCATTGTATTGGTACTTTGCTATGATTTCGATCGTTATAACCGATAGCGCAAATGATATCAGTGAAATTTGATATTTTGACCCACCAAAAATTATAGATACAATTGCTGCAGCAAAAAGTGTAGCAAGCCCCTGTATCGGAGATAATCCAATAGCAAATGACCAAGCAAACACCAGTGGCAAAAGAGATAAAAATATTTTTATTGCGGAAAATATATCAGATATGAAAAATTTACTTTTACTAGTATGGATATTAAATATTGACGGACAGAGCTCAAACCTTTGAGCTTTACGCACTATTGATTTTATTCTAGTGATGATAAATCCCATACTACCAGTCAAATACACTACTCTATATGATATAGTTTATATACAAAATAGTTAATTTTTCGTTAAGAACTTATTTGTTTATCACATGAAATAAAAAAATATTGAAATAGTAAAAAAAATAAAATAGAATTATTAGTATGGGGATAGCTTGAGGGTGGACCTTCTATTATGATTTATAAGGCAGTACTTTTGTCACTTTGTGTTTTTTGTAATTCAGCATATTGCTCTACAGAGCAAAAACTCGCAGAACTTAGTTCTAAAATGGTAACTCTAGAATTTGAAATGGCGACTCTTAAGTCTGAGTTGAACCAATTGATTGATAAGTATAAAAATGATCCTTCTAATATAGAGTCAAGCGAAGAAACAAAAGCATCAGAAATTGATACTAAAGTTAAAAGACTCGATGGATTAGAGTCTGAGATTAAAAAAATAAATGAGGAAATAGAAGCTCTAAAAAAGGGAGAAGCTGAAATCGCTCCACAACAATCCGAAGCCATTGTCTATACCGAAACTATCCCCCCAGAATCTAAAAACAAGGAGATAGGAGAATTAAATACTGAAAAGCAACAGCAAACAAATATTGAAAAAATCGTAAAAACACTTGTTTCTCTAGTTAAAGAAGATATTAAAAAAGAGGAAAATACTCCTGTTTCACAAAAATCCAACGAGTCCGTTAAAAGCAAGGATAATAACGTTGTTTCGACTCAACCTGTAAAAAACGATTTAAAGGAAAAAAAATCTGATAATAAAGATGTCACAAACGAAAACGAATCTTCGGACACAATTTTTGTTAATGAGGGAACACAGGAAGCTAATGAACTACAGGAAGATGATGAAAATTTTAGTGAATAAAAAAAAGGTCAAAAATCTCGCTTTAGATGGATTTTCTCTTATCGAAATGGCGATGGTGCTTCTTGTTATAGGTATTATTGCCGGGTCTGTTTTTAAAGGAAGAGAGGTTATTGAAACTGCCCAAATTCGTTCGGTTATAACTGATATTGAGACGATTCGTATGGCATATACGAATTATTCTTCGGCATACGGTCCGGTTACCGAGCCGACAAAATTCTTTCAAAACTTACACGAATCCGGATTAATTTCTTCTCCAGAATTTAAATTGCCCAAAATTGGGGGGAAATATAGTGTCGTTTTGGAAAGCAATAGCTTAAAGCTCAAAATTTCTGCCTCCGATGGAAACACTGGGATTCTAAACAAAAAACAAGTTTTACAAATGAAAGCCAAAATCGCCGAGAGCTTAGGAGCGGATGTTTTTGAAACTGATCCAGGAGAAATCAAGGAGGATACCAAATATGTAGTTAAAATTATTATAAACCAGTAAAGAATATACCCAATCAATTTTGCACTTAAAGAGCGAAAAAAAAGGGGGAGCTAGGTAGCCAGTAAAAACTATCCTAAATCCGTAATCCATTGAAAAAATTGAACTCTCGTGATTGGAGGGTTTTTTGTATTGAACTTTCTTTTATGTACCTAACGAACTTAAACATAAATAAAACAAAAGAAGTAAAATACTGGTAGGGAATTTATAAGAAGTAATAATAATATTCCACTAAAATATACCCAATCCATTTTGCACTTAAAGAGCGAAAAAAAGGGGGGCTAGGTAGCCAGTAAAAACTATCCTAAATCCATATGAAAAAATTGAACTCTCGTTAAGCCAACTCCAGAATCTTTCTATAGGGTTTAGATCTGGAGAATATGGAGGTAGATATATCAGCTTACAACCTGCTCTTTCTATTAACTCTTTAAGTCTACAGAATAATACATAAAATATCTTCACAAAGGTTTTTAATATTATACTTCTTCCTACCTTCTTTCGGTAATTAATTTAGTATATTAGATTCTGTTAACAGACTGTTTACAAATATGATTATAAATTAAGGAAAAATAACGGAAGTGTTTCTAAATACAACTAAAATGACATTGTAGTTTTTATTCCAAATAAGCGAAAAAAAAAAGATTAAATACAGTTTTGATAAAAATATTTATAAATGAAGATATAGAGTTGAGAATTTTCCCCAGAGACCTAATGGAAACAGAAGGCTAGTGATGAGATAAAAAAGCTAGATATACTCATTCTAATTAACAATGAGATAATTTTTCCAAACATATTCCAAGAATTACTGATGTTTTAGGTACATTGGTCGGAGTCAAAGTTAACTGGGACAGTTATAAAAAATCAAATGCATTTGAGAATTAACGATAACTCATTACGTATACTTGGTTAATTCGATAACTAAGTAATTTTTGGAATCATTTCCCCTGAAATCATTGAGTTTTTTATTTTTATATCAGCTTAGTTGTCGAGTTAATAAAGTATAACAGAGAATAATAATGCTCTAAAAGTCCGTCTCAGAAACATATGAACGTAGATAAAAATAAAAATTTATTGTAATTTTTATATATTTATGTTAGGATAACAAGGAACTTTATTTTTTGTTCTGGGGGTAATATGAACAAAAATTTCTCAAAACTTGCAGTCGCAGGTTTGATCAGCACTGTTTTCAACTATCAAGGTGTAACTGGTACGGAGGTTGAGCTTTTTTCAGAAGTAGAAAGACATTCATACGATAGATTTGATGGTTTTTTTTCTTCTTTTTCGCCATTGAATAGAGAGCTTTACCGACCTTTTATGAACCAACTTCTTGGAATGGACCTTCAGAGTTCTCCAGGTTTTATATATTCTAGGGATGGCAAAATATTCACCCGTAATGAATACGGGATGGAGATTCCTCTAGGAGTACAAGGGGGCTATAAGTTTATGCTAGATGAATTCGAAGGCAATCTTTTGGGTTTAATAAATTTCTTTGAGATAGAAAGTGGCTCCCATGCTTTTTGGAGTAATTATGAAATGTTAAAGAAAGACCTTGGTAACCGTAAGTTAACAGATATTTATATTCAATCTGAATTAAGAGCGAAATTTCCTGGTCCATAGAACACTACATCTTTGATATATTTTTGTAAACGGGATTAGATATTTTTTGGATACTAAGCCAAAAAAATGATGAGTATACTGTGAAGCAATAATAAATTCAAGGGAATAAGATAACTATGCAATCGAAATTGATTATAAAATCTCTGATAGATGAGGATTCATTGCAGGAGTTGTATAAAATGCTACCTCTTGACGAAAAGCTTGATATTCTTTTGCCATATATTTGGCTGTCAAGAGATAGCGAAAAAATACAGGCTCTGTCCGATACGCTATCATCGATAACCACAAAAAATATAGCATCTGTTGATTTACATACTAATGTTCGTAATATATTCAATATAAAAATGGTGAAATTTTGGAAAAATATTATTCCAGAGAGTGATGTAAAAGTTGCTCCAGACAAGGGTGCGTATGCACGAAGCATGGAAATTGACTTCGGTATTGTTCTAAATAAAACTAGGACAGAAACTGATTTAACTGTTTCAGGGGATTGCTCTGCTATCACCCCAAAAATGGATTGCACCATAGTTGATGATATAATAGATACGGGTAAAACTGTGTTAGCAGTAACTGAACTTTTGTATAAAAGTGGAGCAAAATCTGTTTCCGTATGCGCGACTCATGGTGTCTTATCAGGAAAATCTATAGAAAATCTTCAAAATTCTGATATAAAAAACATTTATATAACAAATACAATACCTCAAAAAAAGTTACCGAAAAAATTTATCGTTTTAAAAATAGAGGACTATATTGCTGAGAATTATCCATTTTAACAAAGTTTTAAGCACTCAAGATATAGCGCTAGGTTTGGTTGAAAATCACATTTTTGATATTTTAATTAGGGCAGATGTCCAAACAAGCGGTAGGGGAAGATTAAATAAAAGGATCTGGGTTTCAGAAAATGGTAATTTTCATGGTTCTTTCATAATAAAACTTGGGATCAAAGAAAATTCTATCACGATTTTGAATGATTTGCTATTAAACATAATAAAAAATTTTATAGATTACCAAAAACAAATTGCAAAAATTAAATACCCAAACGATATACTTATTAATAATCGAAAAGTTGCTGGGGTTCTTGTTGAGGTATGTTATCCATACGCAGTAATGGGAATTGGATTTAATATAAAGACATCTCCTATTGAAAACTCTACCAATATACCTAATGTTTCTGCAAAAGAATTAATTGAATTCATTTATTGTGAATTAGAAAAAAGCGCTATATAATGTACGTGCGATGTTTTTCTTTTTGTCAAAAGTTTCTATGTCTTTTTTTTCTATTGGAAAAAACGAAATTAAAGTTCTACAGGAACAAAAAGAAGTTATCGATAGAGCTATTGAAAAGTCTGACTCTATTTCTGAATTTGCTAATGTTTTCCGTCTCAGCGACGTTATTCTTTCTAAAAAGAAAAAACAACTGCAGAATAAAATCGATCTTTTGAAGTATCAGGATCAATCGTCTGAATTCGATGATGATGGAGATTGTATAGCATAAATTGATTTAAGTGCTGGCTTTTTATAGATGACTCTCTATAATATCCTCGTATACGTTATCGAGAAAGTAATTTTTTAGAAATGGAAAAGCAACAGATTCAAAATGCAATCTCAGATATGAGCGATATTATCGTAGATAATACGACGATTTCTACTCAGCAAATTTCAAACCATGCAAATGGTTCGGTCTTTGATATGTTTTGGAATTCTGGATTTATTGTTAAAATTGTTATGTTAACCCTTGTTGCAGCATCGATCTGGTCACTCACTATTATTTTTTCAAAGTATATAAAAATTAAAAATTTAAAACTAGCTGCCAATTCCTTTGAAAATAAATTTTGGTCTGGAGTTGGCCTGGAAACATTGTATTATGAAATCAAAGATTCTTCGTTTGATCCACTTTCTAGTATATTTTGTGCAGCTATGTCTGAATGGGAGAGACTTTTTTCAAAATCGAAAGGAGTTTTTTCTTCAGAGCAAAAGATTAGCAAAATCATTCAGATTAAGCAAATTATGCAGATAACTATTAATAAAGAAATTGAAGATATCGAGAAAAACATGACTTTTCTTTCGACCCTAGGAACCAATGGGGTTATTATCGGAATTCTTGGAATGGTGGTTAGTATCATGGACGGAATGAAAACGATAGGGATAACGCAGGCTGTAGGAATGGCAGCAGTTGCTCCGATTATATCGGAATCCCTATTTACTACGGCGCTTGGAATATTTGTAACTATACCGGCTGCTGTTATGTATAACAAATTGTCAAGTGATATAAATAAATATACGTCTAGACTTGAAACTTTTTCTGAAGAATTCAGTTCTATCATGACAAGACAAATAGACGAATACTAATAATATATGGGGTACGCTAACTAAATGGTATTTAGAAAAAACAATAAACGGATTAAGAATCAGGTACATATAAATGTTGCTCCTCTTGTCGATGTTATGCTTGTTCTTATGGTTATCTTTATGATGACATCTCAGATAGCAACGATTGGGATCAATGTAGATCTTCCTAAGACAACCTCTCAAAAACAACAAAAAATTAACGACAAGGATCATCCGATTGTTATAACAATCGATAAAAATGCCGAGATATACCTGGAGGAAGCAAATTTATCTATGGAGGAATTATTAAAAAAACTTCCTCTCATTTTGAATAATAATAAAAGCGATGTTGTTTATGTTAAAGGAGATAAAGACCTGCAATATGGAAAAATCATAGAAATTATGGGAATAATTTCTAATTCCGGAATATGCAAGGTTGCTCTTATAGCAGAAATATTGCGTAACACTGCAAAATGAAAATACCTTTTATTGCTTCCCTCATAATTCATGCTTTGATTATAGTTTTAATATCTTTCGGTGTTCATAATCCTTTTTCTAAAAAGCTTAAAGATAAGGGGTACACTGTTTTTGAATTCAAAGAAATTGGCCCAAAGAGTAGGGCACCAGTAATCTCGCAAAAGGAAGGGCATATTAGTAAAGAAAAAGCCCAGAGAAAGGAAAAAGAGGAGAGTAAAGTCAAAAAAACTGAAATGAAACAACAAAATATGCCTACTGAAGAAAAAAAACAAAAAAAAGAGCTATCAGATAAAATTAATAAAAAAAAAGATAAACAAAAACCAGTTAAAAAAGCCGAAAAACCCGAACTAAAAGAGAAAAAAATTGTTAATCTAAAAGAAAATAAGGCCTCTATTAGTAAAGAAGGAAAGAAAAAGACTTTCGATAGTGTACTTGACGATGCGATGGCCAAAATAAGTGATGGTGAAAATACGGGGGTAAAAGCTGAGGAAGTTGGCCCAGTTCTAACTGCCACTCAGGTTGATCTTATTAGGCAAACTATACGAAAATGTTGGCATTTTCCGGCTGGTTTAAAAAATGCTGAAGAACTTCTTGTTGATATCAGAATGGAGCTGTTGGAAGATGGAACCGTGAAAAAAGCTGAGATTGTGGATAAAAATAGAATGAAAAGCGACCCAAATTTCAAAGTGGCGGCAGAAAATGCTTATAGAGCCGTTCTTGATCCGGAATGTAATCCTTTACCTCTTCCAAAAGAAAAATATGAAGAATGGAAAAATTTGGAATTAACTTTCAATCCAAAAGAAATGTTCGATTAGAATATATATTGGTAGCGCTAGGCAGCAGAGTAATTTTTGAAGTCATTTCCTCCAAACTCATTGAGTTTTTTTGTGTTGGTACCAGATTGGTAGTCGAGTTAATCGAGTATATACTCAAACATAATGAGAAATTGGATTTTTTTATTACGTAATGAGTTATTGTTAATTTTTGAGAGCATTTTGCCTTTTTTAACATAGTTGATTAGTTGTTATTAATATACTCGCTTCCAGTTAGCGAAGAGATAATTTTTCACTACCTATCTTCCAAGGACTACTGATGTTTTAGGTATATTTATCGATATCAATGTTAACTGGAACTAAAAAAACGCCAAAACCCCCTATAATTCCAAAGAATATGGGTTTAAAAAATCATCAGCTGATAACTAGAGGAGAATACACAAACACTCAACACGCTGTAAATATCTAGGTTTTATTTTTCTAAAACAATTCAAATTAACAGACTATGTGCTTTTTGTGTTACAATAATTTTTGAATTGGAAACGATAGTAAAAGTATGGTTAGTTTTAGACGAAATAAAAAACTGCTAAATTATATACTTGGTATATTAGTTATTTTATTTGGTTTAGGTACGTATTATATTTTAATATCCACAGACAATATTTCGAAATCTTACTTTTTAATTATCTTTCTTTATATAGATATTTTATTATTATTCTTTTTAATTTTTTCTATAGGGAAACAAATTATCAGGATTTTAAAAATAAGAAACAAAACAAAATTAGCTAAGAGTAAGTTCCAAAAACAAATTATTCTGCTATTTTCTTGCGTCACAGTGGTGCCCGCTACCTGTGTTTTTATATTTTCTATTATATTTTTCAATATTGGAATTGAATCTCTTTTTAAAGCTCCAGTTAAAGCAGTTATAGAAAATGCCAATCAGGTTTCTAATATATACATAAACGAAACAAAAAAAGCTCTCGAAAACTATGCTTATGGAGTTGGGATGCAACTCAAGGGGGTTATAAGCGACATAATGATCAGTAAATCTAATATAGAAGAGATATTGAATAACGAAACACTAGGTCTCGGCATCGATGCTATCGTATTTCAAGCAACAAAAGGCGGGGGTAAATTTATAATTGCGAAGTCTTTATTCACTTTATCGCTTCAATTTGAAGAAATGCAAAAAGACCCATTAAACTTGGTTAATAAAGGAGAGGAAGGTTGTTCTTGGGAGTCTAAGCAATCTGTTATTGCCGTTCAGGCCATCGATGCCCAAAGTGAAATATACCTCATGGTAAGCAAGAATATTGATCAAAAAATCTTGGATCATAAGCATAAAATAATAAATGCAATCAACGAATATACTTCAATTGCCACACAAAGAACCGGGTTGAAGCTTACTTTTATAACATTTTTTTCAACTACTATGATTCTTCTTTTAATGATAGTTATTCTCACTGGAATTACCTTCGCTAATAGAATTGTAAAACCAGTAAACAAACTTATATATGCTGCTAAGAACGTTAGCTTGGGAAATTACAACTCACTGATAGTAACTCGTAAATTTAAAAATGAGCTAGATATTTTGATATCTTCATTCAACACCATGCTAATGAAACTCGAAGAGCAGAAAAAGGAACTTATAATTTCAAATAAACAAAATGCCTGGCGCGACATAGCTCGAAAAATTGCCCATGAAATAAAAAATCCTCTAACACCAATTCAGCTTTCAGCTGAAAGATTGCGCAAAAAATATCAAGAGGAGATTAAAACAGACAGGGATACCTTTGAAACTTGCATAGACACTATAATAAGGCAGGTAAACTGTATCGGTTCTCTTGTTAATGAATTCTCAGATTTTGCGCGTATGCCATCTCCTAAAATAGAGGAGATTGATGTAATGAAACTTGTGAGAGAAACTGCTCTTTTACAAAGCAATTCTCATAAAAATATAAATTTCAATGTGACCTCCAAAAACACCAGTTATATATGCTTAATTGATCCGCAACAAATCAACCAGGTTTTGATAAATCTTCTACAGAATTCTATAAATGCGATAAATGATAATAAAAAGCATGGCAATATATATATCGAGGTTGGAGACTCAAAGGATGCAATAAAAGATTGTATTATCGAAATCGAGGATGATGGACCGGGATTTTCCGACCATTCCATGGAACACGCAATGGATCCGTACTATACTACACGGGAATCGGGTAATGGACTCGGTTTACCAATTGTGTATAAAATATTAACTGAACATAACGGAAAAATTGAAATTGGTAATTCTATAAAACACGGTGGGGCAAGCATTATAATATCAATTCCTCTTGTTGTTAGAGGAAATCACAGTAATAAGGAGGTGCTTTAGTATGGCATTTGACATTCTGATAGTAGATGACGAACAAGATATAAGGGAACTAGTTTCTGGGATTCTGAGTGATGAGGGATATATAACAAGAACCGCATCTTGTTGTGTCGAAGCAATGAAGTCTATAAAAGAATCGCAGCCTCATTTGATTATTCTTGATGTTTGGCTTGGAGAAGCTGAGATAGATGGTTTACGTTTACTCAATATGATTAAGACTGATAATGAATTTATTCCAATTATTATGATGAGTGGACATGGCACCATAGAAACAGCAGTAAACTCCATCAAACAAGGAGCATATGACTTTATAGAAAAACCATTTGATTCAAATAGACTTATTCTTTCCGTCAAAAAAGCTGTAGAAATGTCCTCTTTAAAAAGAGAAAATGAAGAGCTAAAGGCCAAAGCAAAGATTGATGACGCTATAATAGGAATATCTCAGAAAACTAATATTTTACGAAATGAAATTAAGAGAATATCAAAACTGGGAAAAACATGCTTTATTCACGGCCCTGTTGGATCGGACAAAGAGGGGATCGCGAGGGAAATTCATAGGCAATCTGAAGTAAGTGAATTGTCGTTTATTGTGATAAACTGTCAGATTTATAACCAAAACCAATTGGAAATTGATCTATTCGGCCTCGAAGTTAACGATAATG
>JAIRWI010000002.1 GCA_031269095.1 Holosporales bacterium | reverse complement strand
GGGGGGGGGGGGGGGGGGGGGAGAAGTGCATCTCCGCCCCCGCCACCGCCTCCGCCGCCAGCGGCAGGAGGAGCCACAAGAGGAATGCCACCTCCACCGCCGCCTCCACCAGCAGGCTCTTCCTCCTCAGGAGGAGGGGGAACAGCAAGAGGTAGCATACCTCCACCTCCACCTCCGCCCCCTCCACCTCCAGCAGGAGGAGCAGGGAGAGGATTTACGTTTGGATGCCCTGGGGGGGGTAGGGCAGAGATTAACCGCGAAACATTTTGAATTCGAATATGAGAAGATTTATATTTATCTAAACTAAATGGGATAGTATACATTGTATTTATTATAACCTGCCAGGGAACTGGAGTGACTAAAACGGGCATTTCTGCCCTCGGTTTATTGAGGATGCTTAATATAACAATAACATAAGAACTCACTGTTTGCCGGACTTGGCCGCATAGAGTTTTTAGTTCTTGGATATCGTGCCCATAAAAATTGGCGTATATGGGAAGGTAGCCCCCCTCCAGTGCCCCTACACTTATATGGACACGCCCAGAAAACATTAGATTAAGTATATCACTAGTGTACTGAATCAGGCGCGTGTACCCCGGTTGTACTGCAGTTGTACAAAAAACAGATTCAGGGGGCGGAAAAACATAATATGCATTGGTGGAATACCCCATCATCGAGATAATGCCCTCTATCTATAAGATGCCTAGAGACCAAATGGACCTGCTGATCGAAATTACAACGAGGGTCGTTCGCATTTATCTCAGCCAATATCGCTGGGCCTACCGCATCCGACTCAACACCTAATAATTTTGTACGAAGACCAGTTGCCACTTCTGCAGCCGCCATTTGTGCTGCTCCATGGGTCCGGTCAATAAGAGGTGCAGCAGCATAACCCTCGATACCTGAAGTAATGATCACCACAAACGTAAAAAGGGATATAAATATACTGACGTATCTTTTAAGGTTTTTCATTTGCGGTCACTTTTTCTAAGATACTAATTAATAAGTCCACCTTTCCCGATACATATTCGAGATAATTTGTATAGCTAGTTATTTCAGGCTGTGAGTGAACAAACATATCTTGCCAAGCATATAACTTACGCAGCTTAAATGCAGATGATTGAGACCTTAGAAACTCTAATAGAGAAATTTTCTCATTATCACTGTATTGGGGGATCTGGAGACTTATAGTGTTGGTGACTCTTTTCATTAAAGGATCTACACTGGAAATCCATTTATTAGACAAGATTGCACTCAGAGTTATCGACCCTAAGCCTGTTTCTGGATTGGTAATTGTATTTATTATGTCTCTAACTTGAATTTTAACCGGTGGAACTGATGAAAAACCCGAAGACGAAGGTGCTGCCTCCTCATCTTCCTCTTTCATTTCTGGAATTGACACTACTCTTCGTTTAGTTTGTGTCTCCCTACCTGACAAAAAGCTTGATGAAGTCGAAAAATCCCTCGGTGGTTCATAAGATCTGTCTTCGGTCGTTTGACCCAAATCACGCCTTACTTCTAATAAATCACGTACAGACATCATCGGCGCACTTGATGAAGTATCGAACCCCGCATGACTAACTTTTACTGTACTAGCTTGACCTTGCACAGTAACAAATGCCGCTAGCATTAAAACCCCTTTTACTAACATGACTCACCTAAATTAAAAAGACAACTAACAACTCCATTGTATATATGACCCTTAATTCTGTTTATTGTTATTTTTAACCTTTTGTTGAATAACAATAATTATAAATATTTTAAATTTATTTTGGTAATTTTTATCATTTTCTATAAAATTAATGTAATAAAAGTAGTACATCCATTCAGTTTTTATAAAAGTAGATCATATAGGATTACTCATATTAGCTTGCTAAAACATACAGGACCAGAACGTATGAGATATAGCCGTGTTATAAAATTAGTAGACTATACGACAAAAATGCTTGAAAAAATGGTATAGCAATTTCTCAAAAACACCGAAAAAACTTTACACCTCTTATGCTTTAACTCTTATATACCCAAACATACTGAGAAGTTGAATTCTTTCTATGATAAACTCAATTTCGTGTAAGGGAACAAAAAACCATTATTCAATCGCCCAAAGAGCGCGGAGATTCCCCCCATAAGCACCCCCTGTAAACACACTACACTTAGATAATTTACTATATATAGGAGGCTAGATATTAAGCACAAAGGTCACAGGATTATTTGCATCAACATTATAGGAAATCCTTCTCTTAGTATGAAACTAAGTATATATAGTTGCTCCAGTTAACATTGACTTCGACAAATATACCTAAAACATCACTAGTTCTTGGTATAGGTTTTGAAAAGTTAACCTATTGCTAACTAAAATGAGTATAAAAGGCCAAATGCGCTCGAGAATTAACGATAACTCATTACGTAATAAAAAATCCCACTTCTCTTTGTGTTAGGATATATATAGTTATCCTACTTAACATTAATTTCGACAAATGTACCTAAAACATCACTAGTTCTTGGTATAGGTTTTGAAAAGTTAACCTATTGCTAACTGGAGTGAGTAACCCATATCAATAATCCTTTTTACTCTTCTTCTCCTGGCAATGACGACGCGGTGGTGGTAGCGCTATCATCTGTATTAGATATCTCCTCCAAT
Source organism: Holosporales bacterium (assembly GCA_031269095.1). Lineage (GTDB taxonomy): Bacteria > Pseudomonadota > Alphaproteobacteria > RUG11792 > RUG11792 > JAIRWI01. The sequence continues at coordinate 103,610 of JAIRWI010000002.1, read as the reverse complement.
TCCTGTTCCTCTAATTCTTCTGAATCTTTAGGTAGTTTCATTGGCTCCATCATGCTTTCAGAAATAACATTTGCCGTTCCTCTAATCATAGACTCGATCTCATCTGCAATTTCTGGATTCTCTTTAAGATAAGCCTTGGCAGCTTCTTTTCCTTGTCCAATTTTGTTATCCTTGTATGAGTACCATGCACCGGATTTATTAACAATCTCCGCCCTTACACCAAGATCAATAAGCTCCCCTGTTTTCGAAATTCCTTCACCATACATGATATCAAAATCAACCATCTTGAACGGTGGAGCAACTTTATTTTTTACAATCTTAACTCTAGTTTGATTCCCAACGGTACTGTCTTTGTCTTTTATAGCACCAATTCTCCTTATATCAACCCTCACTGAAGCGTAGAACTTAAGAGCGTTCCCTCCAGTTGTTGTTTCTGGATTTCCAAACATAATTCCAATTTTTTGCCTGATTTGGTTGATAAAGATAACCATACAATTTGTCCTAGATATAGAACCAGTTAACTTTCGAAGAGCCTGACTCATAAGACGCGCCTGAAGCCCCATATGTGAATCCCCCATATCCCCTTCTAACTCAGCTTTAGGGACAAGAGCAGCAACACTATCTATAACAAGAACATCAACAGCCCCACTTCTGACCAATGTATCTGCTATTTCTAGAGCTTGCTCCCCTGTATCAGGTTGTGAAATTATCAAATTATCTATATCGATATTAAGTTTTTTTGCATAAGCCGGATCGAGGGCATGTTCTGCGTCAACAAATGCACAGGTCCCTCCCATTTTTTGGGCATTCGCTATAACATGAAGGGTAAGTGTCGTTTTCCCAGATGATTCCGGTCCATATATTTCAATTATACGTCCCTTTGGGAATCCGCCAATTCCTAGAGCAATATCAAGACCAAGTGAACCCGTCGAAATAGATTCTATTTCTATAACATCGCGCTGCCCCAGCCTCATAATCGAACCTTTGCCAAAAGCCTTCTCAATCTGCTGTAGTGCCGCATCTAATGCCTTGTTTTTATCCACGCTCATTAAACTTCTCTAAATTTACACATATATAATAAATTCTACTCCGATTCCTAATACTAGGGAAACAGAAAAACTAACACGAAAACAGCTACATTGTTTCATTAAGTCTTTGTTTCATTAAGTCTTTTTTTTGGGAACAACAACTGTCATATTTTTTGCGACAACTGGATCTATAATTTTCTCAACTGACGTGTTTTTTGCAAGAGTCTTTTTTATTTGATCAGAAAGACCATCAAGTCCAATTTTCCAATGTTTTTCACATGTAGGAATATATGAGTAACCATCTTCTAGAGTAGCTACGATTTTCTCTCCTTCTCCTTTGTCTATCTCCCAAAGCCCTCCTCCTTTTGTAAAAATCCTCACATTCCGATCTGCCGGTTCCCCACATGGACACAACGCATTATGTCCAGCACGTTTTATCCTAGCAAAACCTGCCAAACACCTAACCGCAGGAAAAGGCCTATGTAAATAATCTCTCTTCAAACCGTATAACTCAAACGCAACACCTCTTTCTTTATAAAAAAGAGCAAGTTGTTGTATCTGATGAATCTGCCCCGGGAGCAAAAATTGTGACTCATCAATGCATACAAGTTTACGTTCACTGCGAACAGATAATAAACCACTAAGTAAAGAAGTCATAAGCACAGTCATATCTGTATCTAAAAATATAACTGCATGTGGTTTAACTCTCGAAGAAACTCCTACTGGATTACGTACCAACATAGACACCTCTGGCATTTCCTCCTCTCCCCCTTCCCCTTTCCCAGAAAATCCTGCAGCATTCTTCGGCACCACAAGACAAAGCCTCGTACCCTCCGGATTTAAATTTAATTTTGTGAATATAGAACTACTTTTCCCTGAAAACATAAGTCCATGATAAAAAAAGACATTAGGAAGAATGCCCGTTTTTTGGACAGATGGACAATGGCAAACTGAAACAAGACTATCGATCGACCTTTCTGACTCTGAATCAGATTCACCCTCAGAACTGCTATCCGACTCCGTACGTGTTATACCAGGGGGAGTTCCTGAAGAAGACGAAGACGCTTCTTCTGACGGAGGTGAAGACGGAGAAGATGAAGCAAGAAACACAAGCTTTTTTTGATGTCCCTCATCTCTTGGTGCGAAAGGATCATCAGGACTCGAAGCACTACATCCCGAAGCAAACACCCACACTAATACAAACGCAAATAACCTATTACACAAACCTTCCTCCATAGTCACTACCTTCTCGAGAGATATAACTTGTATGCATTCTCTAAAAAATCAAAACATTTTTCAAGTTGAAAAATAAAGAATTTTTAACTTTTTTAGAGAAAACATATCAACTTACACAAATTTATCACAGATCTCATTTTAAGTTAACCGATTTTTAATCTATTCACCAATAGAATAAAAATATGGGTTCCCTTTCTTCTGTTTTGTGAAAGAATGTTTGTTCAAATTTCAAAATGGCCTTTTCTAACACTACTACTACATTTAATAAATTCAATATCTCTCACTCATAAATATTCCAATATTTTTAAGATCTTTCACTTTATTGAGAAGAATACGGTACATGACTCGTGATGAAATTTTTAAAAAATAGAAAAATAAAATTCGACATACTCACAGCCTTTTCGGCTTTAATAGGACTCACTGTGGCGAGTGAAATATTATATTCCTCTTATGCAAATAAAAAACTCGTATTAAATTTTGAAAAGGAATATTACTCAAAAGTAGTGTCTCAAACTACCACAAACTGGTTAGATGAATATTTTAATCATCTTGAAATGACTATTGATATATTTGCGAAAAGTTTTAATCCCAAAAATGATATTAATAACTTTGATAAATACAGTGTACTGTTTTTAGAAAGCTTAAAAAGCATCCCGTATACAGCAGGTTTCTATATATCCTTCAAAGATGGAACACATTTTGAAGCTACAACTCTTAATGAGATAACTAATTACCAAAGCGGCCATCAGGAAAAACTCCCAAATTATGCAAAATTTGCTTTAAGAACAATACGAAATGATCCTAAAGCAAAAATGCTTAAAGAAGAATGGACATATCTCAATGAAGATTTTGGAACAATCTCAAAAGAAGAACTCCAGAAAGTACAATTTAATCCAACAAAAAGAGATTGGTATATCAAAGCAGAGCTTCAAAAAAATAAAGTTTGGAATGATGTATATTTATCTAAAACGACAAAGGTAGCTGGAATTACCCTGTCGATGCCACTTGGTTACTACAGTGATGGGACAGCAATCGGGATTATAGGAATAGATTTTACAACTAAGCAATTTAAAGATTTACTCAAAAAAATAAAACCCAGTGAGAATTCTAAGAATTATCTTATAAACGACAAAAATGAACTAATTGCGTCTTCCACTGATATAAAAACATTTACCCTTGATGAAAAAACTGATGAGCTATCCCTTTTATCCGTTTCAAATTCTGGAGACGGCGCTTTAGAAGGAGCGATTAGAAACACCATAGGAGAAGAAAAAATTCATGCAACTTATAAAGCTGATGGGGAAATGTTCCTCGCTAATATACAAAAACTAGAGGGGATGCCTTTTTACTTCCTATCAATTTCTCCTCAAGATGATTTTACAGCAGGTTTTTCAACGATTCAAAGAGATATGCTGATTATTTCAATTTTTATATTTCTTACATCTATTGGAATTATTTTTTTGTTATCGCGGAGAATATCTATACCAATAACATCTCTCTGTAGGGCAGCTGAATCGATAGGTGCTATGGATTTAGATAATTATCTTCCTCCTTGTAATTCCAACATCCTCGAAATCCAAAAGCTTGTAAATGCAATAAATTCCATGAAATTAAGTGTTTCTACGTTCTCCAAATACGCTCCCAAGGACCTCGTTAATAAACTGGTCAGTTATGGGATAACTCCAACTTTAGGGGGGCAGACAAAAAACATAACAATAATGTTTACAGATATAGAAAATTTTTCAGTAATATCAGAAAATCTCCCAGCAGAATACTTGATGCTACACCTTTCGGAATATTTTGATACGATAACACAAGAGATTATGAATAACTCTGGGATTATTGACAAATACATAGGGGATTCAATTATGGCACTTTGGGGGGCCCCAAATAACGATGATGATCAATGTATCAATGCTTGTTATGCAGCACTTCGGTGCCAGGAACTTATAAATGAATTAAGAATAAAATGGGCACCTCTTGGGAAACCTGCATTTCCAACACGTATTGGTATTCATTCTGGGTCTGTCATAGTTGGAAATATTGGTTCTCACAACAGGATGAACTTCACTGCAATCGGAGATGCAGTCGATATAGCTTCGCGCTTAGAAGGAATTAATAAGCTTTATGGAACTAATATCCTTGTATCAGAAAATGTTGAATCTGCCGCACGTGGCAAGGTTTTGTTTAGAATAATAGATAAAATAGCTGTTAAAGGCAAAAATATCGGAACTGTAATATTTGAACCTCTCTGTGCTATGAAAGACGCCGATGATCAAAAATATTATAAACAAATAGAGCTATGTGCTAAATCCAAGGAAGCTTTTGAGTTTTATCAGAAGAGAGATTTTAACGAAGCACTTTCTAGATATAAAGCTCTGATCAGGATTTTTCCAGAAATAGAGAGATCTTTAACAGGGCTAATTATAAGATGTGAAAAATATATGCAAACCCCGCCAAATAGTGATTGGGATGGCACTTTGCATTTAGAAAAAAAATAACAATGAGTATCTGGGGAAAAAGTCATGTTTATAGAGCCTTTTAAACTTATAAGTTTCAACCAATCAAGATGGAAAAACAATGATTTTTCCAAATTTTTTATTAACACTGACACTAAAGACAAGGTCCAAAAAACCAACAATATATTGAATTTTCTAAAAAACATGATTGCGAAAGGAGAAGCAAAAATTGAACAATCCCCTTGTATTTATGTTCTTAATATTCAAAATTATAAACAAAATGTTACTTCTATAATAGGAAGTGTCCATTATAATGAAAGAAATATATTTATTCCAAACGAAAATATTCACCAAGACAAACTTTTGGAATACAAAAAAACATTTGATAAATATAAGATACAAGTTAATCCACTGCTAACCTTTTATAAAGGGGAAAATACAATTAGCTCACTTACTGAAAGCACAACGCGATACCCCCCAAAAATAGAGGCAGATATAGATGGTTCAACTTATAGACTTTGGTCTATTAAAAACCCTATTGATCTTGAAACTATAAAATCCAGTTTCGATTCAGTTAATAAATTATATATAGCAGATGGTCACCATAGGTTTGCTATCTTTAATAATATGCCTAGAAAAACATCTACAAAAATTATGGTTTCAGTGACAGATGCCAATTCTATTTGTTTAAAAAGTTGTCACAAAGTTATTGTCGGAAATATCTCAGACAATTGGATCCAAAAAATCTCTAAGTATTGCATATTGGAAATTCTTGATGAAGGAGATATGAAAAACAATATATTAATAAATTTTAAAGATGGCCCAACATATAAAGTTACATTTCGAACTGAAGTAGTTCAAAATATGTCATTATATTACATAGTAAATAATATAATTATTAATGAAGTCTTCGGAATAAAAGACGTCGAAAATTCTGTATTTCCACTCCCGGGGACTGTGTCTTTTTCAGATTCTCAGAGAATATTTGAACTTTACCAAAACAGTAGTGCCGTTATATTTATTCCTAGTATCGATGTTTCTGAGTTTTTTAAAATTGTTGATAACGGAGATAAACTACCTCCAACTTCGACCTGGTTTGAACCAAAAATAATTGATGGCTTTGTAATCATGAATTTTGGATAAATCTCTTTCTTTCTTGTACGTTATATACTCATTCTAGGCGACAAAAAAAAGAAATAAAGCTATATTCTAAGGAATTACAGGGGGTTTTGGTATTTTTTTTTATACTGAAGTCATCTGGAACTACTATATATTGAGTTTAAGTCAGTTTTTTTTATAGGTAGGAACCTCCTAGGTAGAAAGATTTCGTAATTTCAGCGATGCGGTGGCGATATGGTACCCCAACCTATTTGAAGCTTAGGGCTCTTATGGGAAAAAATTCCTATATATTTTCTTAACTCGATAACCAAGTAATTTTTGGAGTCATTTCTTCCAGAATCATTAAGGAATTTGTGTTTATATACTTGTTATAGTTAACATTGATATCGATAAATGCGCCTAAAGCATTGGTAATTATTGGAATAGATTTTAAAAAAATCACATCTTCACTAACTAGAGAGAGTATAATACCGAAATCAAATTAAACAACTATAATATAGTTATGCTAGTTAACTTGAGAATCAACAAAAAAAGCTAAATCCCATGTAATTCTTTGAAATATATTTTAAAAAATCAACCTACTCCCAAGTAAAACGAGTATACAGATACAAAAAACTTAATTATTCCGAGAAAAATAGCTTTAAAAGCGCCTTCGTTGCTAACTAGCTCGAACACAATTACACTTGATTAAACCGGTAACCAAACTAGCATAAACACAAAAACCTCAAATATTCCGAGAAAAATAGCTTTAAAATCAACTCGTTGCTAATATTCTGAGAAAAATATGTTCGAAGAAAATTACTCAGCTGCCTAGCGGGACGAGTATATATAGTCTTTGGCTGGGGGACCTGGATTCGAACCAAGGTTGGCCGGTCCAGAGCCGGCAGTTCTACCTCTAAACTATCCCCCAATAGGATTGTCTTTAATTAGAACATAGCCGATATTCTTTTGCCAGTAAATTTTACCAAAATAAGGGATTATACCAAGCTTGCAAGTGATTTACTTGATCTTAGTTTCAACAAAAATGCTAAACCCCATGTAATTCCAAAGGAATATAGCTTTAAAAATCAAACCCTTGCTACCTGGAACGAGTATATTCCAAATATTGCAAAAAAAACCAACTTCTCATTATGTTATAGTTATTCCACTTAATATTAACTTCGACAAATGTACCTAAAACATCAGTAATTCTTGGAATAGATTTTAAAAAAATTACATCTTCGCTAACTGGAGCGATTATAATTACACTCGACTAAACTGACAACAAAACTAATGCGGATAAAAAAACCTAAGTAATTCCAAAGGAATATAGCTTTAAAAATCAACCCCTTGCTAGCTGGAACAAGCATATTTATCTTTTTTCCACGATTTTATCGATCAAACCAAATTCAAGTGCTTCCATAGGGGACATAAATCTATCTCTTTCTACAGCAGCTTCAATAGTTTTAATTTTTTGTCCCGTGGCATCGGCATATATTTTATTCAACTGCTCGCGAAGCTTTAAGATTTCCTTCGCTTGAATTTCAATATCGGTTGCCTGTCCATGGGCTCCTCCTATCGGTTGGTGGATCATAATCCGCGAATTTGGAAGCGCAGATCTTTTCCCCTTTGTTCCAGCAGTGAGTAGTAACGACCCCCCAGAACATGCTTGACCAATACATAATGTGACAACATCGCATTTTATATAATTTATAGTATCGAGGATTGAAAGAGTAGAAGTAACGACTCCACCTGGAGAGTTTATGTATAAACTAATATCCTTATCGGAATCTTCTGACTCAAGAAAAAGCAATTGAGCACAGATAAGCGCCGACACTTCATCGTGTATCTGTCCAGTTAAAAATACAATTCTTTCCTTCAGCAATCTTGAGAAAATATCATAAGCTCTTTCTCCTCTACCCGTTTGCTCAACAACCATTGGAATAAAGTTTGACATAGTGATTTTAATCCTTTAAAACATCTTCAACAATTTTTTGCGCTTCTTCAAAAGTTTTTGGAAGCATCTCTTTTTCTGACTTGTCTATTAAAAATTCGAGAACTTTACGTTCAAGGAGTTCCGCTCTCTTATACGCCAAAGCATTCGGATCTCCAGAATAATGCGCTATCATGTGCTCTGCCTGTTCTGAAGACATCATCCTTATTTCAAATTCAATAAATCGTCTAAGCTCTTCATCAGATATCGTAATATTATTAACTTTAGCGAATTTATTCAGAACATAACCTAAAAGAACTCTTTTTCTAATTACATCTTGGCACTCTTGTGTAATATCTTCATCAGTTTTGTCACGATCTTCTTGATCTACCGTCCCGTCTCGTTTTGCAGCCTCTATATCAGCTCTGACATTTGCCACAACGGATTTCGTTTCCTGTCCAACAATCGATATCGGAAGTTCAAATGAATATTGAGATATTAAATAATCAAGAATTTGTTGTTTGTGATATACAAAAGAAACATTGTCAAATTGATTTTTCATATCCTGCCTTAGCAATTCTTCATATTCAGCAACCGTTGCTTTTGTCTCAAATTTTTCTTCAACATATTTATCCCAAGAAATATCCAGTACAGGAAATTCAATCGAAGCGATAGTTATTTGGTATGAGCTATCGTCTTCACTAAACTGGGTCGTAAAAATTTCTCCAACCTTTTTCCCAAGTAACTCATTTCCGAACTTGGCTTCCTCTCCAAGGTTTTCAGGTAAAATAACAGTCCTTTCAAAACTTTTCTTCTTTTGTTCGACTCCATTTACCAAACATTTTGCTTTAAAATTAACTTTGTTAAGTGGCTGAACTGTTTGATCATTTTCGGTATGCCATACGGGATTATTTTTGATAAGCCCTTTTTTAATATTTTCAAATTCCTCATCGCTAATAATTGGAGCAAGTTTTTTGATTTTACATTTGAATTCCTGCAATTCAAAAACTGGAGCCGTTTCTATGTTCAAAGCTATTTCAATATCACGCCCTTTTTCATAAGAATTATTGAATTTATATGTTGGACGAAGAGCAAGTTCTGCTGCTCCTATTTCTTTAATTATAGTATCACAGGCATTTGATATAAGCTTATCAAAAACATCCTTTATAACACGAGATTCTACACTATTGCGTACGATTTTTAGTGGAACATGTCCTGGTCTAAATCCTTGCATTTTAAATGTTTTTGCCCTGTTTTCAACTTCTTTTACAATATTATTTTCTATGTCTTCAGCACTAAATATCACCTTATATTCGTGCTTCATTCCTTTTGATTTTACGTTTTCAAATCTCATATAAACAACTCCAAAAACATTTTATAAAAAAATATGGTGCGGGCGAAGGGACTTGAACCCCCACGATCTAGTACGATCATCAGAACCTAAATCTGACGTGTCTACCAATTCCACCACGTCCGCAAAAACCCTTAACTATCTGTCCAACTAGCAATACTAGCTTACCAAAGATATTATGTCTCATCAATGTTATTTTAAAAGCTTTTATTCTCAAAACAGAACAAATATGTTAAAATCCCTTGCGTAAAGGTCATGTAAAAAATTAGATAAACTATGTCCGGTCATTCGCAATTTAAAAATATAATGTACAGAAAAGGGGCACAGGACGCAAAGCGTGCCAAGCTTTTCGCTAAGATAGCACGAGAAATAACTGTGGCAACAAAAGTTGGTGGAAGTGATTCAAATTCTAACCCGAGGTTACGTGCAGCACTTGCTTCCGCGAGAGAACAAAATATGCCAAAGGACAATATTGAGCGCGCTATGGCTAAAGCGACTGGGGTTGGTGATACTGCCATCTACGAAGATGTTAGATATGAAGGATATGGACCAGCTGGGGTTGCCATCATCGTCGAGACTTTAACTGACAATAGGAACAGGACTGCTTCTGATGTTAGATCAGCTTTTTCAAAACTCGGAGGGAATTTGGGAGAAATGGGAAGCGTTGCATTTTCTTTTGATAGAGTTGGGAGCCTTATATATCCAAAATTTGTTGCGCCATATGACAAGGTGTTTGATTTTGCTATTGAGACTGGCGCAGACAATGTTGAGGAATATGAAGAAGGATATATTCAAGTTACATGTTCTCTTGAATCGTTTGCATTAATTCGAGAAGCGTTTATTAAAAAATTCGGTGATCCTGTAGAATCTGGTCTTATCTGGGTTCCGAATTCATATGTAAAATGCACAAAAGAGCAAAAAAATACTTTGATTAAGCTTATAGAGGCTCTCGAAGATAACGACGATGTCCAAAAAGTTTTTTATAATTTAGAAGATGAAATTTTGTAGTGGGGATATTTTTAAATAAACCTTTTTAGGTACTTACTCAGTTCATTTAATACATTTAGACAAAAACAAAAAACCCATACCGGTGGTTGGATATGTATTTTGAAAAAACAACCTGTTGTTAAACTTACGTAAACAATGTAGTTGTTTAACTTGGCCTTAGTTGTTAACAAAAATGCCAAACCCCACGTAATTTCTGGAGATATAGATTAAAAAATCACCCCTTGCTAAGTAGCACGAGTATAGTTGTTCTAGTTTATTTAGGGATCAACAAAAATGCCAAACCCCATGTAATTTCTAGAGATATAGATTAAAAAATCACCCCTTGCTAAGTAGCACGGGTATAGTTGTTCTAGTTTATTTGGGAATCAACAAAAATGCTAAACCTATGTAATTTCTGGAGATATAGATTAAAAAATCACCCCTTGCTAAGTAGCACGAGTATAGTTGTTCTAGTTTATTGGAACATGTTTTGAAAAACCAACCTGCTGTTAATTTTGCGTAAATACATATTTTATAAAAAATATTATACTGCATTTCCTGAAAAATATTTGAGATAGTTATTTGTAATTGCGAGAAGGATAGGTATTGTGATACAATTTTCGGTATCCAAGGTTGTTGTAGTGTAAAAAGGCTAGTGAAATATGAAGGTGGCGAATTCTTTAAAAACGCTCAAAACTAGGCATCGTGCGTGTAAATTGGTGCGTAGACGTGGTAGGGTATACGTTATAAATAAGCAGGTTCCAAAATTTAAAGCTCGCCAAGGTTAGTTTTGATTTATGTAGCCATTCCTGCTGGAGGAACGGGTTCTCGGTTTTCTTCGAGTGCCTTTCCGAAGCAGTTTTTGTTTTTGGATAGGCTTATTTCGAGATTTCTTGGGGATATAGAATCTGTTAAGGGGGTTGTTTCGGCAGTTCCTTCTGGATATATGAATGACTGTTTTCTCTCAAATTCCGACAAAAAGATAGATGGGAAATTCAGTAAATTTGTATGTGGTGGAGAAAATAGACAGAATTCTGTGTTTAATTGTTTAGAGGAAATTTCTAAGACCGCTAAACTTGGTGATTATGTTTTGATCCATGATGCTGCAAGACCTTATGTTTCAAAAGATCTTATAGAAAGGGTTATATCAAAGTTAAAATCTGGGGAAAAAGCGGTTGTCCCAGCAGTTTATTCTATCGACTCAGTGAGGATTGATAATGCTCCAGTTGATAGAAAAATCGTTAATTTTATCCAAACCCCTCAGGGATTTGTTTTTGATTTAATCTACGAACTTCATAAAAAATACCGTAACAAGAATATGAGTGATGATGCATCGCTGTGTGATTTGGATGATGTACCTGTGACACTGGTAAATGGAGATGTCTTAAACAAAAAAATTACATATGAAAGCGATTTGGTGGGGCAGCAGTGTAATAGGACAGGATTTGGTTTTGATTCACATGAATTTTCAAATAATCCATCTAGAAATCTTAAATTATGTGGCGTGAATTTTCCAAACATTCCCTCTCTTAAAGCTATTTCTGATGGGGATGTTGCAGTTCATAGTTTGATTGATTCTATTCTTGGGGCCATGGGTAAAGGAAGTATTGGAGAATATTTTCCAGAGAACGCAGAGCCCTCTAGAAATGCTGATTCGATTGTTTTCCTAGACAATATGAGAACTCTGCTTTTAAAAAATAATTACGTTATATCAAATATAGATATAACGATTGTATGTGATTTTCCAAAAATTGTTGAATACAAGGAAGTTATGAAAGCAAATATAGCAGCTGCACTTTGTATAGAGGAATCCAAGATTAATATTAAAGGCAAAACAACCGAGGGAACAAATATAACTGGAATTGCTTCATTGGCGAGCATATTGTTATTTAAGGTTTTATGGGCACCCCATGGTGAATAAAACTTGGAGGTTTCTGGATTCAGATGATAGACAAGATGAGATTAAGAACATTGTTAGGATTTGTGAAATCCCGGAGTTAACGGCACGTATTCTGGTGAACCGTGGGATTAGTGATGTTGATACTATTAAAGATTTTTTAAATCCAAAATTAAAAAATATAATGCCTAATCCATTTGTATTTAACGATATGGATATAGCAACCGATAGAATAGTAAAAGCTATAAAAAACAAAGAAAATGTCTTTATTTTTGGCGATTATGATGTAGATGGGATAGTTTCCTCGTATTTTATGGTTAAATATCTAAAAATGTTGGGAGGAGACCCAAAATACCATATACCAAGCAGGTTTATAGATGGATATGGTGTTAGCCAAAATGCAATTTGTTCAGCTGCAAGAGACCATGGAACTACCCTCTTTATATCCGTCGATTGTGGGACTAAATCAATCGACGAAGTAGATTTTGCAAACGATTTGGGGGTAGATGTTATTGTTATTGATCACCATATGCCTGATCCCACAGGGCGTCTTCCGAAAGCCGTTGGGGTTGTTAACCCTAATAGGTTGGATCAAGAAGATATTTCTGGTGTCTATATAAAGAATCTTTGTGCAGCTGGAGTTGTGTTTATGTTGCTCGTTGGGCTTCAGAAAAAACTTCGTGATACAGGATTTTTTGAAGACATAGCCGAGCCAAATCTTATGGATTTCGTGGGATGTGTTGCTCTTGGAACCCTTTGTGATGTTATGGATTTAGTGGGGCTTAACAGAGCTTTTGTAAAGCTTGCTATGAAATTACAGAATTTTCCAGATGGAATTAGAGCGATTATGAATAATGCTAATATGAATAGAATTTCTTCAGCTGATGATTTTTCTTTTACAATTGGACCGGTTATTAATGCAGCTGGTAGAGTTGGAGATCCATCCATTGCGATGGAGATGATGTTATCTACTGAAACTTCTGCCAGTCTTTTAGCAGAGCAACTTATCAAACTTAATTCCGATAGAAAAGCTATTGAAAAAAACATTTTGTCTGAAGCGTTTTCGATTATTGACGCAAATGAGTTGTACAAAAATAGATTCATTTTTGTATATGGAACTGATTGGAATGAAGGTATTATCGGGATAATAGCGGGAAAAATTAAAGAGAAATTTAATAAACCAACATTTGTAGCCTCATTTAACAGCGAAAATAATATTGGAAGAGGATCAGCTAGGGCAACGGCAAATGCTGATATATCAGCTATGTTTGATACTGCTTTGAAAAAAGGTATAATTACGGGAGGAGGAGGACATAAGATGGCTGGAGGATTTTCCCTGCCAAAAGATAATATAAGTCTTTTTTATGAGTTTTTATGCGAATCCCTTCAGGGAGAAAATGAAAACATTCTTAATGTGGATTGCATTATCCCCTCGTCTCTACCTCTTTTAACGGTAAACTCACATATTTCTCTTATAGAGCCGATTGGTAAAGGTGTTGAACGCCCAATTCTCTGCATGAAGAGGGTCAGGATAAGTGCAACGAGATTAACTAAATGCGAAAATCATATAATGATTTACTTCGCTGGAGAATTTGATAAAAGAAATATTAAAGCTACAGTTTTTAATATAAAAACAAAAGAGAAAATTTATGAGATTATTGAGGATAATGATGGCCAGCTTCTAGATATAGCTTTTACATTAAAGCACAATGAAAGGTATGGGCTTAGTTTAATTATCGAGGATATTAGGTTTTCCCAATAGGTTTCTCAATACGGTATATAGTTGACAATAGTATTAACAAAAATGCCCAAACCCCTTATAATTCCAGGGGATATAGCTTTAAAAAAATCCCCTATTGTCAACTAGAGAGAGTATATAGTTGTTCCAGTTTAACATTGTCATCGACAAATGCACCTAAAACATCAATAATTTTTGGAATAGGTTTTAAAAAATTATCTTTTTTGTAACTAGAGAGAATATACAAAATAGGTAACTCTCTTATAAAATTTTTGTACTAGATTTCGGTAAATCTCTAAGAAATCTTGAAGGGGATGTTCTAAGGGAAGTAATATCATAATAGTGATTGGAAAAAAAGCCGTTTCTTGAATTGCAGAAAGTTATATACGTTTCCTTTTTTGCACGGGTTATTGCTACATAACAAAGGCGTCGCTCCTCCTCTATCCCCAGATCACCTTTTTCTTCTATTGCTTTTTGGTGCGGCATAATATTTTCTTCAAAACCAGGAATAAAAACAGTCTGGTACTCCAAACCTTTAGCTGCGTGAATCGTGCTTATTGTAATTTTATCAGTTCCAACTTGCTCAGCATTATCTAGCACTAAACCAATATAGTCTAAAAATTCGATTATGTTATCAAAATTTTTCAAAGAATTTACAAGCTCATTGAGTGTTTCAATCCTACCATCATCTTCAACAGTATTTCTAATCCTCAATGATTCTGTGTATCCTGATTCCTCAAGTATTACCTTCATAAGTTCGTAAGGTGCGAGAGTTTCACTCAGATCTCTCCATTTTTCTATTAGAGCGAAAAAATCACTTAATTTTGTCGGGCATACAATTCTCGCCGCATCGGTAAGTGAAATATTTTTCTCTTTTGAAATACTATAAAATTTGTTAATAGAAACGACTCCAATTCCACGCTTCGGGGAATTTACAATCCTTTCAAAAGCTACCCCGTCATTTATATTCACTACGAGCCGGATGTAGGCTATCGCATCCTTAACTTCTTTTCTATCATAAAAACGTAGTCCTCCTATAATTTTATATGGAATCCCCAGAATAAGAAATCTATCTTCAAATACTCTGGTTTGGAAGGCTGTTCTGACCAAAATTGCCATATCTTCGTATTTTATTCCATTTTTATTTTTATTTATAATAAGGTTAGAAATAAAAAATGCCTCTTCATATGGATTAATGAGGGATTTTATAAACACTGGTAAACCGTTTTCAGACTCGGTCCAAAGACTTTTTTTCATTCGACCAATATTGTTAGAAATAAGTCCGTTCGCTGTATTTAATATATTCCCAGTTGACCTATAATTTTGCTCTAGTCTTATTACTTTTGTGTTTTTAAAATCGTCTTCAAACTTCAAAATATTATCGATATCTGCACCACGCCAGCTGTATATAGATTGATCATCATCACCAACACAACATATATTCCCATGACTCATAGAAAGAGAACGCAACCATATATATTGGATTGTATTTGTATCCTGATATTCATCAACCATAATATATTTAAATTTTTCTTGATAATAATTTAAAATTTCTTTGTTTGATTTAAAAATTTCCATACAATAATATAATATATCCCCGAAATCTATAGCATCTAGAGATATAAGAACATCCGTATATATGTCATAAACCCTTGCAGCTATTTCTTCATTTGTAAATTTTTTGGCTATTTTTTTGGCAATTTCAGCAGAATGTAACAAATCTTTCCATTTATTTATGTAATATGCCATACTTTTGGGAGTATATTTTTTATCATCAATTTTGGTGTCTTTTAGGATTTTTTTTATAATACGTAGCTGATCATCCCCATCCACTATTGAAAATCTCGCTGATCTTCCAAATTTTTCATGATAAGGCCTGATTATCCGAAGGGCGAGAGAATGAAAAGTGCCAATCCATATTCCTTCTGAATAATGGTGCAAATTGGAATATGATCCCTCCAGCATCGACACAACTCTCTCTTTCATTTCGTTTGCAGCTTTGTTTGTGAAGGTTACGGCCAGAATTCTGCTAATGTCAGCAATCTCATTGGAAACTATGTACGCAACACGCGAAGTCAAAACCCTGGTTTTTCCAGTTCCTGCCCCTGCTAACACCAAAACCGCTCCATTAACCGTTTTAACCGCTTCAAGTTGCATACTATTTAATAACGATAAATCTAACAAAATCTCACTATTTTTCCTTGTATTTACCACCGTTACACATAATCTGTCACCATCAGCATCCTGAAATTATGAATCGGATTTCTTCCTTGTTTTTTTAGTAACAGTTACTGCGGAATCTTTAGCTTTCTTCCTAGGCTGTTTATTAACAGGTTCTGCTGCTGGTGTCACAATAGTGCTTTTTTGAGCTTTCTTAGTAACAGTTACTGCAGAATCTTTAGCTTTATTAATAATAGCTTTCTTCCTAGGCTGTTTATTAATAGGCTCAGTAGCTGGTGTCACAACAGTGTTTTTTTGAGCTTTCTTAGTAACTGTTACTGCAGAATCTTTAGCTTTATTAATAATAGCTTTCTTCCTAGGCTGCTTATTAACAGGCTCTGCTACCGGTGTCGCAACAGTACTTTCTTGAGTTTTTTTAGTAACAGTTACTGCGGAATCTTTAGCTTTACTAATAATAGCTTTTTTCCTAGGCTGCTTATTAATAGGCTCTGTAGCTGGTGTCACTACAGTGCTTTCTTGAGTTTTTTTAACAGAAGTTACCGAAGAATCTTTAGCTTTATTAATAATAGCTTTCTTCCTAGGCTGTTTATTAACAGGCTCTGCTGCTGGTGTCGCAACAGTACTTTCTTGAGTTTTTTTAACAGGAGTTACTTCTACCTCTTCTATTTTAACTTTAGGTTTTTCAATTTCTACTATGTTTCTCTCTTTTTCAATTTCAACTTCGCGTTTGCTGGCAGCCTCTGCTATTTTTTTCTTTTTCTCTGCAGATTTAATTATTTTTTCTGAAATTTTATCGTCAATGCTTCCACAGCAGTATTTGAATTTTAAACCGCTTCCACAGCTACATGTATCGTTACGCGAAATAAATGTAGCTTTGATAATTGGCTCAACCTCAATCTCCTCGTTAGGAATCGCCACTGGTTCTTCGATAATTGGTTCGGACTGGTAATTTTTAATTTCGAAATTAGATATAAGAGATAACCCTTCATCCTTCGCCATCGTTAGCATATCTTGAAACAATTCGAACGCCTCAAGTTTATACTCGTTTAGTGGATTTTTCTGCGCATATGCACGAAGATTAACCCCGCGACGCAGGTGTTCAAGTACTACAAGATGTTTACGCCAAGCCTGATCGAGCGTTTTAAGCGTAGCATCCCTCGCCATATAGTTCATCATGTCAGCCCCATACTTTTCGAGCTTTTTATTATAATTTTGGAAAACAATTTCTTCAAGCTGGTGGCTTAAGCTTTCGGGAGTCATTTCTGGATTTATTGTTATCACATCGGTATCAATACCAAATAATTTTTTAGACTCGATTTTTAAAAGAGAAATATCCCATTCGTCCGGAACTGTGTTTGCCTGGGCTACTTTCCCCACAAGCTCTGCAACTGAATCTGTTATATTATGAAAAACGAATTCAGTGAGATCCTTGGTATCCATAAGTGCTTTTCTTTGTTCATATATAATTTTACGTTGATCATTCATGACATCATCATAGCGCAGTAATTGTTTTCTAATATCAAAGTTATACGCTTCAACTCTCTGTTGGGATTTTTCTATCGCTTTTGAAATCCAGCGGTGTGTGAGTTCATCGTTTTTTTGAACCCCAGCCCTCTGAAGTGTTTTGGAAAAATTTGCTGAACCAAATCTTTTAATAAGCTCATCTTCAAGTGATAGGAAAAATTTGGAAGCCCCAGGGTCTCCTTGTCTTCCCGATCTTCCTCTAAGCTGATTATCTATACGGCGACTTTCATTGCGTTCTGTTCCCACAATGAATAATCCACCAGCATTTGCAACTATTTCATATTTTTTTGCGATATCTTCCTTAATTTCTTCCATTTTTTGACGACGTTCTTCCTGGTCTGTTATATTAGCACACTCCATTTCCACCCTCATCTCGAAACTACCACCGAGCTTTATATCTGTTCCTCGTCCAGCCATATTCGTTGCTATAGTGACTGCCCCAGGAACCCCAGCTTCCGCAATAATATAAGCCTCCTTTTCATGATGCCTCGCATTCAAAACATTATGTCTTATGCCCTCTTTTTTTAGTAGGTTTGAAAAATATTCAGAACGATCAATATTTGTTGTTCCAATTAGAACTGGCTGTTGACGTACTATGCAGTCCTTTATCAGATTTATAGCGCTTTTATCTTTTTCTTCTAGTGTTAAAAATATAGAGTCTTCTTGATCTTTTCTAATAACGGGTTTGTTAGGTGGTATACTAACTACGTTTAGCTTATATATTTCTCCGAATTCGGCTTCCTCCGTCATAGCGGTTCCCGTCATACCAGAGAGTTTTTTATATAATCTAAACAGATTTTGATATGAAATTGTAGCAATAGTCTGACTCTCAGTTTTAACCTCTACGTGTTCCTTCGCTTCAAGAGCCTGATGAAGTCCTTCGGAATAACGTCTTCCATCCATTATTCTCCCAGTAAATTCATCAATAATCATAACTTGGCGATCTTTAACTATATAATCAACATCTTTAGAAAAAAGTTTATGAGCCCTAAGAGCGCAGTTTACATGATAAACAAGAGATATGTTATGGGGATCATACAAAGCGCCATCAAGTTGTAATAAGCCAATTTTTTTGAGACCTTCTTCAATTTTTTCCACACCAATATCCGTTAATGTAACTACCCTACTCTTTTCGTCTTTTTCAAATTCTTCTGTGTTCGTTATGTTTTTAACCACATTATCAACTGCTATGTAAAGCTGGGTTGATCCTTGGTCTACCCCCGAAATTATCAAAGGGGTTCTAGCTTCGTCTATTAAAATACTATCAACTTCATCGATAACTGCGAAATTAAGTGAACGCATAACCATCTCGGATTCGTTGAATTTTAGATTATCACGTAGGTAATCAAAACCAAATTCATGATTTGTTCCATAAACTATGTCAGCATTATACGCTTCTTTTTTGCGTTCATCTCCCATTCCTCCGATAATAACATCGACACTGAGCCCGAGAAATCTATACACCTGCCCCATCCAATTTGCATCACGTTTTGCTAAGTAATCGTTTACCGTTACGACGTGTACCCCTTCTCCTGGAAGGGCATTTAAATAAACTGCAAGAGTTGCGACGAGTGTTTTACCTTCACCGGTTTTCATTTCTGCGATACTACCATCGTGTAACGCCATACCTCCAATAAGCTGAACATCAAAGTGTCTTAAGCCAAGGGTCCGAATTGCTGCTTCACGAACTACAGCAAAAGCCTCAGGGAGAATATTATTTAAAGTTTTTTCACCACTTGTAAGAAGGGTTTTAAATTCAAAAGTTTTATTTCTAAGTTCTTCGTCACTTAATGGAGTTATAAACTCCTCTAATTGATTAATTTCTTTAACAGTTCTTTCGTACTTTTTTATTATTCGAGAATTATACGAACCAAAAATCCTTTCAAGACTAAACATAACGCTATAAAGCCCCTAATCTTATATACTAAGAAGTATAACACACACAGACTGCTACTAGCAAATTCTCTGTAGTTCAAACAATTGGAATCTTTCTATTCCCCCACCAATTAGTTACAATGCTGATATAAAGCTATTTTTAAACTATGTAGTCCATAATTATGTTAGAAAGTATGAGGATTGTTGGAGGGAAACCGCTAATAGGAACAATAAAAATAAGTGGTTCAAAAAACATGGCTCTTCCGGCTCTGGCTGCTGGTCTCCTTACAGAAGAACCAATTACTTTAACCAATGTCCCAGAGCTTGCAGATATAAAATCTATGATGGAATTATTAAGTTATATCGGTGCAGATATTTCTCAAATCGATAAAAATACCGTTTCAATATGTACAAAAAATGTAAAATTTTTGGAAGCACCATATGATTTTGTAAGAAAAATGAGAGCTTCTATATTAGTTTTGGGAGCACTCATCGGTAGATTTGGAAGTGCATCGGTTTCACTTCCTGGAGGGTGTGCTATCGGAACACGGGGGGTTGATTTACATATAAAAGCCCTCGAAGAACTTGGAGCAACTATTAGCCTAGAAAATGGCTATATTCATGCACAGGCTCCCCGAGATGGCCTCATAGGAACTGATATAAATTTCCCTATAGTAACAATAACCGGTGTTGAAAACGTTATGATGGCAGCATGCTACGCAAAAGGAACAACGAGATTAATTAATTCACCAATAGAACCGGAAGTAGTTGCCTTCGCCGATTTACTTAACAAAATGGGCGCTGACATAACAGGACATGGAACCCATATCATTACAATAAATGGTGTGGAAAAATTACATGGCACTGAATTTTTAATAATCCCAGACAGGATAGAAGCGGGAACATATGCCGTAGCAGCGGCAGCAACACACGGGGAAATTTTTTTAGAAAATTGTAATTACGATCATCTTTCAGGATTTTTTTCCTTGCTACAAAAAACTGGGACTTGCTGTAAAAAAAAGGACAACGGAGTTCTTGTTGGTAAGGCAAAATCCCAAGAAACAATTATTCATTCTCTCGAAGTTGAAACGGCGCCCTACCCTGGTCTTGCAACAGATCTTCAAGCCCAGCTTATGGTTTTAATAACCAGATGCAATGGTGTTTCATCTATAACTGAAAACATTTTTGAAAACAGGTTTATGCATGTCCCAGAATTAGTGCGTATGGGGGCTGATATATCTATTCACGGAAAGACTGCTATCCTCAAAGGGGTCCCCAAATTAGGTGGAGCACATGTTATGGCGACAGATCTTAGAGCTTCTGTATCTTTAGTTATTGCCGGACTCATTGCCGAAGGTGAAACTGTGGTTAATAGGTTGTATCACTTAAACAGAGGATACGAAGACATTGATGAAAAACTTAGAAAGTGTGGGGCAATTCTTGAAAGATTTTGTGTATAAAACTTTGTTGACTGACTTAGTTTATTCAGATAAGATGCCCTTTAAATTTAAAAAATTTATATAGAAGTTAGGCGTGGACAAGATTCCAATGACCGTTCGCGGTTTTAAAAAAATTCAAGAGGAACTAAAACAGCTTAAAAACGTTGAACGTCCTCAAGTTGTTGCAGCTATTTCTGCTGCTCGTGATTTTGGAGATCTCTCTGAAAATGCCGAATATCATGCAGCGAAAGAAAAACAAGGAATGATTGAATCAAGAATTGTAGCTCTTGAAGACAAAATCAGTAGGGCGGAAGTTATAGACACTTCAAAGATAGACTCAAAAGAAATTAGATTTGGCGCTTGTATTCGGCTTGTTGATTGCGGCGAAGGAAAAGCGGAACATAAATTCCAGATAGTCGGAAGTGATGAAGTCGATATCAGCAATGGCCTTCTTCCCGTAACCTCTCCTCTTGCGAAGGCCCTTATAGGACGACAAGAAAACGATGTCGTCGAGGTTAGTACTCCAGGAGGAATAAAATTGTATGAAATTATAGCGATAGAATACGCATAGTTGTATTATATAGACGATTTTTATAGAATTTTGGCGGTTCCCTTCATGAAATATAGTGAGAAAACATTGAATTACTATAACTCCTTAAAAAGGGTAGGAGGTTTTGATGAAAACAACAAAAGTGTTGGCACTGGGATTGTTGGTTCTCCACTTTGTGGCGATGTCATGAAAATACAAATTCTTTTTGATAAAGATGATAAAATTATTGAAGCAAAGCATAAGGTTTTTGGGTGCGTTTCTGCTATTGCTTCCATGGAGCTTGCGTGTAAAAAATTAAATGGATTAACAATTGAACAGGCACAGAAAATAGAAAATTTAGAAGTAGCAGAAGAACTTGAATTAAGCGATATAAAAAAACATTGTTCAGTTTTAGCCAAAGAAGCCATAACTGCGGCAGTAGAGGATTATTTACTTAAAAAAAATAACATAGGAAAAAAAATGATAACAGTATCCGAATACGCTATTAAAAAACTAAAAGAACTTATTACTTCAAAGGGAAAAGAATGCAAGGGGGTTAGTGTAGTGATAAATAACGCAGGATGCGCTGGGATTAACTACACCCTCGCGTATGAAATTGAAGAAAAAAATATAGTAGATAAAAAATTTGAAAATATAGATGGAGTATTTTTTTTCTATAATGAAGATGATGAGATACTAATAAATGGTATAGAGATTAATGTTGTAGAAAATAGTCTCGGTGTAGGTTTTGTTGTAACAAATAAGAATCAGTTTTCATGTGAAAATTGCACTTGTAAGTGTGCCTAAAGCAAATGATAGGAAAATTAAAAGGTATTATCGATAGCATCAATGTAGAAGATGGATCAGTTATCGTAGATACTAACGGAGTTGGTTATATCGTCCTTCTCCCTATTAATTTTTTATCAGGACTAAATTCTGGTGATTTCGTTGATCTCTATATATATCACGTTATCAAACAGGAAACACAATATCTTTGTGGTTTTAAAAATAGAAATGAAGTTAGGATATTTAAAACTTTGCTTGATGTTCCAGGAATAGGGGTAAAATCCTCCCTATCAGTCATGTCAACATTATCTCCCCAGGAATTGGCCCTAGCAGTCGCAATGCAGGATTCAGAAATCCTATGTAAAGCCAGTGGAATTGGAAAAAAAACTTCAGCGAGAATACTTTTAGAGCTTAAAGACAAAACAGCCATTGTTAACCTTAATGACGATACATTACTGAGAAATGAAGCTAACCCTAATGTAAACGATGCGATGTTAGGGCTCGTCAGCCTTGGATACCAAAAAAATGTCGTAATAAAAGCTATCAAAAAAGTTTCAGAAGAACTTGGAAAAAATGCCTCAGTTAACGATCTTATAATCTCATGTCTTCGAAATATATCTTAAGATTAAAGGCGGTCCGCCCTGAGTCTTTCCTCTCATCAACTTCATCAGTTTTATACGCTCTGTTCCTTGCTAAAGCTAATTTAGCAATTTTCGATGCGGTAATCACTACTATATGTGCATTATGTCTACACGCTGCTATTAACGTTGGAAATGACTATTTTGACTATAAAAAAAAAGTTGATAGTAAAAATAGTATATATCAAAGTTCTGTAAATAAAACTATATATACAACAACTGAATGGTTTTTAAAATGTTTTATAACTCTTATCGCAATATCAATTATTCTTGGAATATATTTAACCATAAAAACAGATTATTTAATTTTAATCATTGGTATAGCTTGCATACTCACGGTATACTTATACAGTGGAGGGAAGAAACCTCTTGCCAATATGGCCTTCGGCGAATTCTTATCGTTTTTATTTTTTGGTCCTATTGCGTGTTGTGGGACATACTATATACAATGTAAAAGTTTTAACAATATCCAACTGTTCAATTCCGTTTCCATAGGTTTATTAGTATCATGTATCATGCTTGCCAATAATATTAGAGATATTGATACTGATAAAAAGGCGGGGAAGTATACAATATCTGTTAGAATTGGAAAAATAAAATCAAATATTTTATACAAAACGTTTTTAATTATTGCTTATACATTATCAATAACTTTAGGTAATTATTTTGTTTTATTAACAATCCCATTTATTCTTCTTATAATAAAGGAAAAAAATATGCAAAAATTAATGGAGAGATCGACTCTTTTGGTTTTTCTGTACTCCATTTGTTTAATGCTTTAAGTTACTTTTCTACCTTTAGGTTTATTGCCCTTCAGTTTTATCCCTGAAACAACTACATTTTCTTTTTCCCTCATATCTATGATTTTTACAGTATTTTTGTTGATATTTGGTTGTTTTAACATAATTTGCAGGTTGTTTAGAGCGTTCTCTATATCAGACTGAGGCAATTTAACCAATATTCCTCCAGATACTATAATATCCCAGCGTCTTTCCCTTATATAAGATATTGCATTCAATTTTTTGCGTATATCAGGATATTTATCTAAAATCCCTAAAAAATCTGGCACTTTAGCTGCACATGTGTCTTCCCCTGTGACTATCGGGAGATTGTTTTTAATATTCTTTTTTTCTATCGAAGTTATGATTTCGCCCTTTTCATCTACTAATTTAAATTTTGAATCTTTTTGAAATATGGCGATTGGTTTTTTATAGGAAACGGTAATACTAATTTTATTGGGCAACCCCTTATGCACCGTTATATCACGAATCCAGGGATTGCGAGCTATGTTCTCACTTATACTACTAGAAGTTTGTTTAAATATAGAATCACCACGGTGTATTTTTATATAATTTTCGACACCATCAACCGGTATAGTTCCATTTTCGGTTATATATACATCTTCAACAACAAAACCCAAAAATCTCATAAAATTATCAACAGTATTACATATACTGTTATAAAAAATATAAAATTGAAATCCGAATAAAAATATAGTAATAAATATAAATATCTTTTTTTTATTTGTTTTTTTCTTGTTTTTAATTTTCATAATATATTTTTCGTAAATTGCTGTGTAAAATAATAAATTAAAAACTTTCCAATATCCAGTTTACTTTGCTTTCCATTTTGGCCACACTTTTGAAGTGTATTACAATCGTTGGATATATTGCATATTTCTGAATTTCTAAAACAAAGGAAGTATCTATAAAAATCTCAGAGATAAAGAATCTATACCTTTTGTTGTTATTTTTAATAATCGCAACTTTGTTACTAGTTTTTTCCATGGTGGCATTTTCATTAAATACACATCTTATAAAAATATCCGAAATTTCTCCAGTATGGAAAAAATCGGATACTGAAATATTTAATTCAGTCTGACTATTTACAACTATTTCCCTTCTAAGAGCAAATCGAAATCTCTTATTAAAATCCGCAAGTTCGCATTCAATTGAATTGTTATTCTGCTGCACATAGGGCTCGATGTATTTGCCTATTTTAATACGGTGCCTGCCATCACTATATAGTATGGCTACATCTGATCTATTAATTACTCTATCGTTTTTAAAAGTCGCTTCGAAATCAAATATATTTATTCCTGGTTCATTTATATGGTCAAATTTTGAACGAGCGTTATTCCCCATAGTATTTAAAATAATCACACTATCTTTTGTCGAAAGTTTTGAAAATCCAGAGGGGAAAGGAATCTCTGAAATAGGATTAACAAAAGAAAGGGCAGAATCTATTAAATTTGATCTAATTTTTTCAGAGATTATTCCAGTTTCCAATCTGTCACCAGAATGATTAGATAATATACCATCTCCCATTCTAAAATACCTAATATGCATGGCCATCTTGGATAGAAGGTCGTTAAAAGGAAACTCAAGATTCGCATTTCTCATGACAAATCTTATTTCAAGAATGTTTTTAAACATTTCAAAATGCGCTCCAGGATTTCTAGTTATAAATAAACCCGTATTATCAAAACTCTTGGAAATAAGCTGAGAAATTTCAGATATAATTTTCTTAATTCTATTTCTGTTATTGTTTTTCATGAAAATAAAACAAAACAGCATAGCTTTCAAAGCTCTGAGCCTAGAAATTTGATTATTTTCAGATTTATATATTCTGTTTATATGGGAAAGCTGTTCTGTAAGGCTCGAAAGAACTAATTTTTGAAATTTATCATCAGAACTAGCCACAAAAAATGAGTATGAAAGTATCCAGTTTACCACTCGCTCAGAAACAATTGCCGTTTCCCATTCAGGGCCTTCCCAAAATCTTTTCGATTTTCTATAACTGGAAATAAAATTCTGTGTAACACTACATACATACTTTCTTACACTATTTCCTCCAATGGCTTGCAGATCGCGTATCCAGGAGAAAGTACTATCACTTTTAATCAATTCTAGATTATTTAATAGTTTATTTCCGTATTCAATGTTCCCAGACCATGGATCATTAATAAATTTTGCTATATCAAAAAGATGAGACCTTTTATCTAAAGACAATCCATAAAATATTCTACTCTTTACCCAAGAGATTTGTAGTTTATTATATGTACAATATATTTTGCTCATACAGGAGTATTTTACACTTAAATTAATAGTTATACATCATCAATTTCTGGCAGTCCTTCTGGAGCTGGTTCTATTCCTGCTATATCTATCCAATTTTCGCCTAATTTCTCGTTATTACAAGGACAATGCACACTTAGTTCGGAAGAAAAATCAAACCCCTTAATCGGCTCCTCCGAGCAAGCTTCTTGAAATAAAATGAACAGAAATAAAAGAAATATCTTCATTTTGAAGTCAAAATACCTCACCCATATATACTATTCTAACACCAAATAGTTAAAGTTGTACTAACAATTATCTAATTACTGTTTTTAGAAACAAAGAATTAATAAAATTACAAAATATTCGTATTACTATGGCTGAGGAACAAATATAACATAAATCCTGATAAGATAAAGGGGATTCTGATAAAAAACAAAAAGAAACAGAGGTAAATACTATAGTATCTATAATAACTGATGAAAAAAACAAAGAAATATTGTGTAATATCAAGGTATTTTTTATAAATTTCACATATTTTATTGCCCTATACAACCAAATCTCAAAAAGTTGCGAAGATAAATAGGCAGCGTATGAGGCTATGAGCAACCTCGGCGCCGGTAAAAAAGTTTGGAAAATTCCATTTATATTTTTGCTAATAATATCCTGGGGAATGCTGAAATTTTCCGAAATTAAAGGCTTATGCCCCATTGTGAGTATAATATTAACTAAAAAAATTATCTGTATAAAGAATGTTAGATACACCGTTTTTTTCGCTATATCTTTACCATAAAACTCATTTATAAAATCGTTAGCCAAAAATGATGATGATAATGAAATAGTACCCAAGAAAACCGGAAGATCGATAATTTCATAACGTGTAGCATATAAAACCTGGATATTTCCTAGTATCGGCATTAAAGCCATATAGCAACCCAATCCAACATATCCAAAGCTCCTGTTAATTTGTATAACAAAAAATCCTGAAATTATAGAACTAAAAACAGTTATACCAATACTCGGATATAGTCTTAGAAAATCAACAACATTGTATAGCAAGTGATCTAACATTCACGGTTTATAGTGATCTTCGGGTTTTTCAAATGTACATACGTGAATTATATTAGTTTCTCCAAGTTTTCTAAATGGAACACCTGCAACTACGGCAATTTTCTCTCCAACTTCTATCTCAATTGTTTTTGAAAATACACTTTGAACAAGCTGTACCATTTGGGAAAAACTATACAGATCTTCTATAAGAAAAGAATGTACCCCCCAAGCTAAACACATCTGTCTCGAGACATGAATACTCGGAGTTAAGCCTACAATGGAGGCATTCGGTCTGGAGGATGATATATCCAGAGTAGTTCTTCCAGATTCAGTAAACGCGGCAATATAATTAATATGAGAAAGCTTAACAAGGTCGTAAATCGCAGCGGTAATTGGATATGAATCACATTCCTTGTTGGCCTCTCGGAACAGAAAAAGCCGCGCATTATTATCTTCGTCCGTTATTCTAAGTTCGTTTTCAGTATGACGTATGATTTTATCCATGGCTGATACAGATTCAACAGGGAAGTTTCCACTTGCAGATTCAGCGGACAACATAACTGCATCCGCTCCTTGATATACAGCATTCGCTACATCTGAAACTTCTGCTCTCGTTGGGACGGGGCTATCTATCATCGATTCAAGCATCTGTGTTGCAACTATTACAGGTCTTTTATAGAAACCACATCTTTTTATTATTTGCCTTTGAACAGAGGAAACCATCTCAATAGGAATTTCGACTCCAAGATCTCCCCTAGCTACCATGATTGCATCAGCTACATCTATTATCTCATCTAAATTCTCAAGAGCCTTTGGTTTTTCTATCTTAGCAACAATCTTGATAATACTGTCCTTAATAAGACTCCTAGCAAGGAGCACATCCTCTGGAGTTTGCACAAAAGAGACAGCGAGAAAATCTAGCCCCTTCTCTTCTGCAAAAGCGATATCTTTTTTATCTTTTTCAGTAATAGAAGGAATCGGGAGAAACATATTTGGAACATTTAAACCTTTCTTATTCGATAAAATCCCTCCTGCAACAACCTCAGTTTCAATTCTGGCCCCATTATTATTAACAACTCGAAGAGCTATTTTTCCATCGTCTAAAAGAAGTTTAGTACCAGTTTTAAGAAAACCAAAGATTTCAGGATGAGGAAGACTAACTCGTCTAGTGTTTCCCAGCTCATTGTTCATATCTAGAATAAAGCCAGTTCCTTTTACCAACAACACTTCCCTATTCTCAAAAACTCCAATTCTTATTTTGGGGCCCTGAAGATCCATCATAATAGCAAGAGGTCTATTTATTTCCTGCTCTACATGTCTTATTGCTGAAATATTTTTTTCGTGAAGGTCACGATTACTATGAGAAAAATTTAACCTAAATACGTTAACTCCCGCATCACAGAGCCGTTTTATAACAGATTCATTACTACTACTAGGACCTAGTGTAGCCACTATTTTTGTCTTTCTAGTTATATACCGCACGTGAGCAACAACAAAATAAAATTTCGCCGAGTAGATTCTAGCACCTACTAGGGAAGCTGTCTATCCGCGATTCAAATCTCTACTGTAAAAATTTAGAGATTCAGTAAAATACCTAGCTTTTTTCCTATCTACCTTTGTTTTCCCCTCATGGGTTCTTCCATGTTTTTCAGCTAATTTTTCTTTAAAGATAGAACTATTTCTTTTTTTTGTTTTATATCTCTGTTTCTTAGTTTTTTCAATTTTTTTAGAGGTCTCTTCTTCCTGTTCTTCTTTAGGAGTTTCATTTAAAGACTGGGTATCAACTTTTTCAGATTCTTTTTTATTATTATCCCAAATCTCTAGAAATTGTTTAAACGTTTCCTGATTAGAAAAATCCATTTTTTGCACTGCACTTTCCCCAACGTCCCTGAATTTTTCAATCCCATTTTCTACAGCAACTATCACAGGTAACCCCTCTATACCGCATGTTGCTAGGATTGAACGTTCTCCAATCATTGTTACAAATACACGATCATGGACAAGTTTAATACCATAAGAACTTATTTTATTTTCAGCAGCGTTAAAATCATCTATATCAGGTTCTTGCCAATGTTTAAGTTTTTCAATTGAAGGAATCGCAATGAATATAACCGTAATTCCCGTCAATCTCAACAAATCAATATTTTTGGAAAATTTTGTAAGAAACGCGTGGCAATGGGGACACCACTCTCCAAAAAATATTAGAACACATTTTTTCTGGTCTTTAACATCTATAGACTTTTTTTTCAATGTCTTCCCGTTAGATTGGAACAAAAACGATTCATTTCCCTTAAACAATGGAGTCCCTTGTCTCGTGTAATATTCCAAAAAAGAATTAGCTAACTGTTGCTGATTGCTTGATCCAAAAACAGGAGGAGTTTGTTGTTGTGGAGCTTGAACAGTTGTGGGTTGTTTTCCCGCTTGGGCTTGATATACAGGAGGATTATTACTATTACTATCTTGAGCTAAAAATAAACAACCGACAAACAACAAAGAGACTAGTTTTTTTGGGAACGACATCCAATACCTCACGATACAAAACATATGGCGCGCCCAGGAAGACTTGAACTCCCAACCTCCAGATCCGTAGTCTGGCGCTCTATCCAATTGGGCTATGGGCGCGTATTTCTAATGTTTTAAAATATCGCAGAGTTTCTAATGCTTTTCAAGAAAAAACTTTCTCCTATTTTTGTTACAGAAGTAGACTCACGACAATTGTATTCGCTCAGTGTAACGATTAAGCAAAAACAACAAACACAAAAAAAAATCTCAATGATCCTACAAAAAATAGCTTCAAAAGATCACCTGATTGTCAATATTGGTTTGATATGATACTTATGTTTGATTTACTATGGTTTTAGTATTAATAAAACCCCCAAACCCAGCAATTCCAGGAGATATAGGTTTAAAAATAACCCCTGTTACTAACTAACCTCAGTTTCGTGTAAGAAAACGAAAAACCATTATTCAATCATGCAAAGAGCGTAGAGATTCACCCTATAAGCGCTCTACAACTGCTGCCCTTAGATGATTTACTATATATATAAGAGGTTAGATATTTAGCACAAAAGTAACAGGATTATTCGCTTCAATATTATAGGAAATCCTGCTTTTTTATGCGAAACTCAAGTTAACCAGAATAAATATAATCTCTGGTGCCCAGAAGAAGACTCGAACTTCCAAGGATTTCTCCGCTCGCACCTGAAGCGAGTGCGTCTACCAATTCCGCCATCTGGGCATAAAGCTTATCCCTATCCCGTATTCTAACAAAAATCCCACTGATCCATAACAGAATTTATTGCTTCTTCGGTAATTTTTCCTGCAACCGTGAGAGGGCTTCTTAATTCATTTTTAATAATACCCATTTTTGATAAGCAAAATTTCACAGGAATTGGATTCGACTCCGTAAACATAGCCTCACTCAGATACGTCCATGGAATATTTAATTCTGGAGAATAATCAGTTACCATTTTTTTTGCCATTTTTGGAGCTACGTTCGCAACTACAGATATCGTTCCATTCCCCCCACTTGTCATATACCCCGCAAGAGACGGGTCATCTCCAGACAGTAAAGTAAAACCAGGTAGAGTTCGTTTGATTTTAGGAACTCTAGTCAAATCAACACTTGAATCTTTGAGAGCCACTATTCTCTTAAAGGAAGAAGCTAACTTTATTACCGTATCAACGTTCATTGAAACGCAACATCTCCCCGGATTATTATACATAATGATTGGAATATCACAATTTTCATGGATATTCGCAAAAAACTCAAATATCCCAGTTTGGGTCGGTTTAATATAATATGGAACTATAGCAAGAATGCCATCTGCTCTACAGTCTTCAGCTTCCTTAGCTATACGTATAGTGTCAATTGCAGATATAGCACTACACCCAACTGTTAAATGAGCTCTTTCTCTTATAATTTCTCTTGATATATTAATAACTGTTTTTCTCTCTTCACTTGTTAATAACTGTCCCTCGCCAGTGGTCCCAGTAACGAGTATACCATCCGTCCCACTTTCAATCTGCCAATTTATAAGTCTTTCGAGTGCTTCTAGATCCAAAATATTATTGTGAAAGGGAGTTACTAGAGCAACATTCGATCCTGAAAACATAATTTTTAGAAATATATATAGGAGAATTTAGCCAGATTCTATAGATTTTTTTAAAAAGAATAAAGGGTGATTTGAAGTCCTTCCAAAATTATTTAAGCTAGGTTCTCAAAACACCCTTCCCCCCCATTTTTGGTTAGCAATGTATGTACATTTAGTATTTCAAAATGTCCTTTTTACATTGCTTATTCAATTTTAGTTAAAAAACGTTAAATTTCTCTTAAGGTTCGCGAATTTTAGAGAGAAATATCCAAAGTGATAACGGAAGCTAAAATAGATCTATCCTCTAAACAAGTTCGAAATAAAAAAATATAAAAAAAATGTAAATACTTATATAAAAGATGCATCTATATAAGTTGGTAAACTCATTCCAATTTAACGTTTAAAAAAACAAAAATGCAAAAACTCCTGCAATTTTGAGAAATATAGCCTAAAAAACCAACCTGTTATGTTAATTGGTGTGAGTATAAATAGAATTGAAAGCAATATGCAAATATCGTATTATGAGAGAGTTTTACTACTTTGAATATCGCTGTGCTATGCCAAAATTACACATAATACAACACCTTGCTGTTTTAATGTTGCTGTATATGTTTTGTTCTATTTTGTGTCTTACTGTGGAAAACACTTTTTGGGCTATATCCGTTGACAGTTATGGAGTGATTATCAATGATTATTGGCGTTGTTTATCCTATATGATTCTCGGTTTTGGAATCTTTTTGCTCTGCGAATTTTTACCAGAAATCCCCTCAAAAAACGAGCGTAACAAACTTGTATGGTGCCCACTACTTGCCCTCTTGGTGTTCTCCACCGTCAACATTTCAAATATTTTATACATGTGTTTTTTGGATGGGGTACGACAAGGAGAGGGGTATATTCTCCTAATAAGTATCTTTAGCATAATTGCATACATCGCTTGGTGTTATCTCGAAAGAAGTGAGCAAAGAAAAAAGAATAAGAAATTGTACTACTCAATTGTTTCTACTGTGTTATTTTCTTTTGTATCTATAGGAGGGTATCTTTCGAACCTATATATGCCAATAAAATCAGTTAGAACTCTACGCGAAGACTCGAAAACACAAGAAGAAGTTAACAATCTTGAGAGCATACTAACAAATACTAAGAAGGTTTATAAAGATACAGAGGAGGTAATGAAAAATGTCGGAACATATCAGCAAGAAGCCTTGAAATCAGGATTGGTGAGATATCAAAAAGTGACAGACAACGAGTTTTCTCTATCTTGGAATCTAAAAACGGATTTCGAGAATATTAAAAATAGCAAACAATTTAAAAAGATGTTTTCAGAATTTTACTCGAGTTCATTCCAATACAAACAAGGGGAAAATAAAAAAGTACTTAAAGTTCTCAAGAACTTACACAAATAGTGTGACTTTTCTTGAGTAGCACCTTTTTTTATTAAGAGCGTACTTGCGGAAATACCGACTGTCTAATATACTTGTCCCAGCTAACATTGATATCAATAAATGTACCTAAAACATCAGTGATTCTTGGGATAGGTTTTGAAAAATTATTTCTTCACTAACTAGAGCGAGTATATAAAATAATATATACGGGCCAATTAATAGCAGCCAGCTCGGGTAACGTGAAAAAATTTTAGCACTGTCAGATTGTTGTAGAAGAAACACCATGCTTACATTTTATCTAAAATGTTACACATATAAATATTGACCTTTATATGAAACACATGTACTTTTAAGTACACTTTTAGTGCTTTTAAAAAGAGAATAAAAATCATGGAAAATCGTTGTACAAACGGGAAACTAGCTCTCGGAGTATCTATTGTTGCTTTTGGAATCTCTGTATGCTCATACTTTTGTCCGAAGGAAACTGAATGCTCATGTCTTTCCCAAAAAGGGTCTGAGCAAGGAGGCCATAATGACAAACTTAAAGAAAATGTTATAGCAGTTATCAAAAACAATCCTCAAGCTATTATGGACGCTATGGGAGAAGGAATGGCTAAAAAAAGGGAGGACACAATAAAAAAGTTAGAAAAAGATGTCGTATCCAATAAGGATGAGCTTACAAAAATGGGATTGAAGTTCGGGGATACAAAGTCGAAGATAACGGTTTTAGCTTTTGTTGATCCTGTCTGCGAACACTGTATGAATTTCGAACAGGATCTTGTAAAGATCGTGAAGTCAAAGAAAAGCGTAAATTTTGTGATTCTCCCAGTCGCAGTTATTGGAGCAGATTCGGTTACACTTGCTAAGGTATATCACGCAATAGATGAAGTAAATCCAGCAAAAACAATCGAATTTATAGAAGTTATAGCGAGTTCGAAAGAGCCAATAAATAAAAATGGTATAGAAAAGGCTTTAAAGTCCATAGGGCTTAGTTATAAGGATATAGAATCTCATCTTGAATCAGGTGATAAAAAAATCGCTGAAAATGGTAAAATGGCGAAAAAGCTAGAAGTACCTGTAGTTC
The DNA here is from genome assembly GCA_031269095.1 of Holosporales bacterium. Lineage (GTDB taxonomy): Bacteria > Pseudomonadota > Alphaproteobacteria > RUG11792 > RUG11792 > JAIRWI01. The sequence continues at coordinate 70,245 of JAIRWI010000002.1, read as the reverse complement.
CTGCAGTGTTTATTATAGATGGTAATAATTCTGTCATGATGCAAGAACCAAGCATGGATGGAATCCTACAAGCTATCGATAAGGGAATAGATGTAGTAAAGACAGAGCAAGAAGCAACTACTACTAAGGAAGAGAGCAAGAAAGAGAATAAAGAAGAAGTTAATAAAGAAGATGATAGCAAAGAAAAAGATAATAAAGAAGAAAACAAGGATAAATAAGTAAACTTTAAAGTGTATAGCTCAGGACGTGTAAAATAGGAAATCTCAAAGATGTCGTGTGTGCCCTTTTGTTCAGATTGTTTTTAAAAAGGCTAAAGCATTTTGAAAGGGCACTACACGATAAGTTAGGGAGTGTTAGTGTGTTTTTACAAGACCTGCAAGTGACAGCAATGTATGAGCGTTATTAATCTCGATATAGAAGAAAAGAACTGGATTAGTTTGAAATCATTTGATGAATGGTGTTGTTTGTTTGAGAAGCTGTTTAACTCAACAACAACGATAACAACGATCTGTAGTGATAGGTTGTATTCTATAAATGTGTTATTATCAAACAATGAATGTATACAAAAAATAAATAAACAATTCAGAAACATTAACTCCCCAACCAATGTGTTGTCATTTCCACAATATTCCAAAAAAGATCTAAAAACTTTGAAAAATGCATTGCTAGGAGATATCGTGTTATCATACAATTCAATCGACAGTGAAGCACTAGCTTTTCAGAAGGATTTTTGTGATAGAATATCCCATCTTTTTGTTCACGGAGTCTTACATACACTTGGGTTCACTCATGACACGAAGTATCAAAGATCAAAAATGGAAAGACTAGAAGCCAAAATTCTAAAAGAATTCAATATTAAGGATCTGTATTTGTATTCATGAAAATAACAGAATATATAAAACAATTGTTTGCACAAAAAAAACAAGTGGGATTTATTGCGCGTTTATTTCCTAGACGGGGACAATCAGAAGCGACTCTAAGAGAGGTCATAGAAGAACTGATAGAAGATAATAATTCCCTCGATAATGGGGAATTGTCAATAGACGAGGATGAAAGAGAAATGCTTGGAAACGTGTTAAATCTTCGAGACATCCAAGTTCAGGACATCATGATCCCACGGGTTGAGATTAAAGCCCTCCCCATTACAACAAAAATTGAGGAATTAATATCGGAATTTGTGGAAAGCCAGGTTTCTTCGATATTGGTATATCAAGGAACCATAGATAATATTATTGGAGCAGTTTATTTAAAAGATATAGTGAACTGGTTTCGCATGAACAAACCATTTAACGTGAGTATTTTTGTTAAAGAAATTTTGTTTATTCCCCCTACGATGAGAACTTTAGATTTGCTACTTAAAATGAAACAAACTGGGATAAAAGTTTCTGTGGTTGTAGATGAATACGGGGGAGTAGAAGGATTCGTTTCCTTTACGGATCTAGCAGAAGAAATTATAGGTGATATAGAAAGCGTTGAGGAGCAACGACATAACCAGAAGAAAGTTATAAGAAATAGCGATGGGACGTATACGATCGATGCTAGAACGACCATAGCAGAAATTAATAAAATAGCGGGAATAAATATAATTTCTTCCGACAATTCAGTTGATTCTCTTGGAGGCCATGTTTTTTCTATAGCTGGTAAAGTCCCTGTGCGAGGAGAGCTTATTTTTTGTGACAAGCAAAACATAGAATTTGAGATACTTGAAGCTGATTCGAGAAAAATAAAAAGTATTAAACTTAGGAAAAAGTAAAGGATCTTCTCCAAAAGGTGAGTAAAAATTGTTTCAAATCTATCGCGGAAGCTAAGGGCTTATCTCTGTAAATTTTTCGGAGGGGTGGTGTTATATAGTTGTACTAGTTGGCGAAGAACTAATTTTCCACTACTCCCAGGAATTGCTAATGTTTTAGGTATATTTATCGATATCAATGTTAACTAGAACAACTGTAATATACTTATTCTAGTTGGCAAGGGTTAATTTTTTAAAACTATATTCCTTGGAATTACACGGGGTTTAACATTTTTGTTGATCCTCATATTAACTAGAACAACTGTAATATACCCATTCTAGTTGGCAAGGAGTAATTTTACAAAACCTACTCCCCAGGAATTACTAATGTTTTAGGTATATTTATCGATGTCAATGTTAACTAGAACAACTATACAACTCCCCCCGTTTGACGCCTAGAAGCGCCAACAACCTTTGAGATTTTTGGGCATATGACTTTGAAAAAACTGCCAGAGTACAAACTAGACTAAGTATATACAGGAAATGGGATTATTCTTTAGTGCTTTTATAAGAACCGTTTCCAATGTCGAAACTATAGACCTTTTTTCCATTTTCTTTTTGTTTTTCACCATCAAGCGTCTGGTCAGATGATTGTATTTCAATAGTCTCTTTTCTGTAGTTAAATTCATATATAGTCCAATCTGGGTGTCCTGACTCAGACTCTGTTATTTGGCAAAAATCATATATCATAGTTTCACTTACAGATGGAAATTCCTGATTAGATATATAAGCAAATCTTGTTACCGTTATCGTTTTTATGACTGCCCCATGGTATTTACCAAGAATGGCGCTGTCATGCTGGCCAGCTTTTATTATAAGTCCTATAGGCCCAAACAACATTGTAGCTGAACCAGTTTTGCTATACCCCATGGCTCCAAAAGTATGTAGACGCTTTGGCTCTATCAAATGAAACACAAAAATACAATCTTTTACTCCCGCAAATAATGTACCAGTTTCAATCCCATCAAATACAACCACATATTCTGGAGTATAAACTTCTCCCCCAGTTTCATATCTTTGTTTCTCAATTGTTCCTAAATAGAATCTATATTTTTCCGATAAAAGTGGTCTGCTACTGGTACTGCTCCCGTAATTCATTTTTATCTCTTCCACATTAAACGCAGTTCTTACTCATAATATTCTAACCAGAAAATCTTAATAAATTATTAATTTCTGAGAAATTTGGTTCTTATTTTTTACCTCATAGTTATGAATTTTCTAAATCGAAAAAACAAGTTTGTTTCAGGACATTGTAATGAACACGTTTTAGAACCACTCGAAATGTAAAATACAATATATAAAAAAAATGTAAAAACAAACATAAAAATTAAAACTTATTTAAAGTAAAAATATTATTTTAGGAATAATAAAACTTTTTAGTTGCTTTATATATAAAATTCAACTATTATGCGAGTAGAGACAGTATTTTCAACTGTTATTTTGTTTTATAGGAAAGACAATTTTCGTTTGTTTACGTACACTTATCGTCGAGAAGTATTTTTTGTACGTTTTTGGTTGGGGGTGTTATGAATAATTACCAAGAATATCTGGATCTTATTATTTCTATGTACAATTTTCTCGAGAACGTCATAGGGAATAATGTAGCTTATATTGTAAAAAATAAGAAATTATCTATATTACACAAATCAAGAAATTTAGATAATTTTAATCTTGCCTACAGTTTTTTAGAAAATGAGGTAAATACGTGTATATCAGAAGGAAAAAACGGAACCGTAAAATCCGAATTTTATAACTTCGCCATATATGAAATTCCTAAAAATACAGAAGTTTTTTTTACCCTGATTTATGCGCCCTATAACGCTAATAATAAAACTTATCCTAGCTTTGCTACAAAAGGTTATCATGACATTAAAGAGCCCCTTAGGAATATTTCCAATTTTTTACAACTGCTAAATATCAACATACAACAATCTAATAACAATGAAAACAAAGCCTACGTATCCTATGCTATGGATAGTATTAAAAAATTAAGAGAACTAGCAGAAGAATCTCTAATTCATTCTAGTAGTCGGACTAACAAAACAGAAATACTTATAGAAAAAATAATTAATGAAATAAAGGTCTTATTATATTATCAAATAAATTTAAAATTGTGCACTATTATAGTCGATGAAAAAATACCCCCTATATTAGCAGTCAAATCAGAAATTTTTAGCCTATTTAAAAATTTGATAGAGAATTCTTTGAATCACGCTATTGTTGATAGGGATCTCATTATTAAGGTCTCTCAGGATAACAAAAAAACTAATGATCACGTATTGGGTATAATTTTTGAAGATAATGGAAAACGAATAGCTAGAGATTGTTCAGAATCTGGGAACGGTATTACAATATGTTCAGATATTGCCAAAGCTAATAATTTCCATTTTGAGAATATTGGAAAAAGCGACAGATGCTACAAGTATGAAATCTTATTTCCAAGATAAGGAGGTAATTAAAAATGATCGATCCAAATGACATTAGATTTATAGAGGAGCACATCGGGAAACAGCTTCGAGCTAAGCGTAAAAAAAGAGGGTTTACTCTTGCTGTTATAGCCTCCAAGATTGGGATTTCTCATCAACAGGTTCAAAAATATGAACAGGCTCAAAGCAGGATTTCTGCTGCTATGTTATACAAATTCTCCAGTATGTATGGGGTTGGTATAGAAAAATTTTTTGAAGACTTAAAAGTTACTGAAAATAAAAAAAATGGAACTGCAAGCGATACCATAGATATTATTCATTTTAATAATGAAGTTATTAATATTTTGATAGTCGAAGATAATCCGGCAGATGAAACAATAGCGAGAAAAGCTCTTGAAGAATTTAGAAATTTAAATATTTTGTGTGTACATGATGGTGTCCAAGCAATGGAGGTTCTTAGATACAAAACTTTGTGTCCAGATTTTCCAAAACCTGATTTAGTCCTCATGGATATCTTTCTACCCAAAAAAGATGGGCTTTCAGTTCTTCGTGATATTAAAAGAGACAGAGATCTACAATGTGTCCCCGTTATAATGCTTACAAATAACACGAGCCGTGAAACTATGGTTAACTCATATAAAAGCGGCGCATCTGGTTATATTTGCAAATCTTTTGATTACGAAACTTTTAAAGATAATCTTTCGGATTGTATAAAATATTGGTCAAATGCAGTAGTACTACCGACGACTTACTCGAACTATACACGTTCTAGTTAGCGACAGGTTAAATTTTAAAGTTATCTCCTTTAGAATTGCGTGGGTTTTGGTATTTTTGTTAATACTAATATTAAAGGAGATAACTTTATGATCTAAGTACTTAAAATACAATTTGCCCGATGTTAATTTTTTTGATGCTTAAATTTTCAGCATGGATTAGTATTGGTGGGATGTTGTCGCTTTTTATTAAACGAGATGTTTTTTTTGTTTAATTCAATATACTGCCATCAAGACATAATTTTTTAGCGATTTGACAGCAATATGATTCAAGTTTGGAACGAAGTTAAAGAAGAAATAAAAAAAACTATAGGAGAGGACTCGTTTAAAAATTGGATTAACAAACTAAATTTCGTAGAGGTTGTTGACGGATTTCTTAGGTTATCAACCCCCTCTAATTTCGTAAAAGATACGGTGCTAACACGATACTCATCTATGATTGTAGAGGCATTTAACGCACGTGGATCTAGTATCAATGCTATGCTTGTTGACGTCGATTTGTCGGCCAAATCCCCCAAAAATACATCAGAAAAGATTTCAATTGATAGCGAAACTGAAAATAATAACGTAGATGAAATATCTCTCCTCGATAAAAGATTTACATTTAAGAATTTTGTTGTAGGAAAACCGAATGAATTTGCCTACACTGCAGCTCTTAGAGTTGCAGAATCTGATACTACTCCATTTAATCCTCTTTTTCTTTATGGAGGAGTTGGGCTTGGTAAGACCCACCTTATGCACGCTATTGCTTGGGAAATAAAAAGGGTAAACAAAAAGAAAAAAGTCATATACATATCTGCAGAAAAATTTATGTATATGTTTATTAGATCGCTTCGTTTTAAAAACACTATGTCATTCAAGGAAATGTTTAGAAACGTCGATGTTCTAATGATAGATGATGTCCAATTTATTGGAGGGAAAGGAGCTACGCAGGAGGAATTTTTTCATACCTTTAATGACCTAGTGGAAAATAATAGGCAAATTATATTATCAGCCGATAAATCACCTTCTGACCTTGATGGCGTAGAGGATAGGCTAAAATCAAGACTCGGGTGGGGATTGGTTGCGGACATTCATCCCACTACATATGAATTAAGACTTGGCATACTTCAATCCAAGGTAAAATCTTGTCCAATAAACGTGTCTACAAAAGTTTTGGAATTTTTGGCCTTCAAAATAACTTCAAATATAAGGGAACTAGAAGGAGCCTTAAACAGGATAATTGCTCATGCATCGCTTGTTGGAATTGAAATAAATATTGAAGTTGCACAAGAGGTCTTGAAAGACCTTTTGCGTTCGAATGAGAAATTTATTACAATCGAGATAATTCAAAAAAAGGTTTGTGAATATTTCGGAGTAAAATTGTCAGATATTTTATCGACAAAGCGGCACAAAAATATAACTAAGACTAGGCACGTTGCGATGTATTTATCTAAGGAATTAACCACAAAATCCCTTCCAGACATTGGCAAAAGCTTTGGGGGCAAAGATCATGCGACCGTCATTCACGCTGTGAAAAGAGTTAAGGAAATGATGAATGAGGATAGAGTTTTTGCCACTGATCTAGAAATTTTAACGAAAGCTTTAGAAAGCTGAGGAACAAAATATATGGCAAACAAAAAACGATTAAATTGTTCTGATAGTTGCACTAAGCTTTTTACATATTGGAGAACTAGGACGCTATATTCTATAACAATAGGATATGCCTCTTTCTATTTGATTAGACAAAATTTTTCACTAGCTATCCCGTCAATTTGCAACGATCTTGGGTATACGAAATCTGATATAGGCACAGTACTTACCGTCGGAGCAATTGTATACGGAATTGGTAAGGGTTTTTTTGGAATGATAGGAGACAGGTATAGTGCTCGGTACATAATGGTAACCGGGCTTTTTTTATCAGCAATAATGAACATATTTCTTGGATTTAGCTCCATTATCCCATCGTTTATGATATTTTGGACATTGAATCAATGTTTTCAATCCATGGGATGGCCCCCTTCTGCTAGGATGCTAACTCACTGGTTTAGTCCGACTGAAATAGGAACAAGGTGGGCTTTTTGGAATACATCACAACAAATAGGAAGCGCCACCGTTGCTCTCATGGCTCCAATTATTTTGAATTATTTTGGCTGGAGATATATGTTTTTCATACCCGGCATTGTGGCTATTGGATTAGCATTTTTCCTATTTAATAGATTACGCGACACACCAGAATCTCTTAAATTGCCAAGTGTCGAGGAAGTTACTGGATTTGCATCCGCAGCTATAAAGGGGAATAATTCAAATAGTAGTAAAAATAATGAAAAATTATCTTACTTAGATACGCTTAAAATGGCTCTTAGCAACAAAATGGTTTGGCTTGTTGGCTTAGCTAATTTTTTTGTCTATATATGTAGGATGACAGTGTTCTTTTGGGGACCTACATTTTTGTTAGAATCTAAAGGAAGCTCCATCACAGGCGCAGGATTTCAGATGGCTTTTTTCGATATAGCAGGAATTTTTGGAGGAATATGTGCTGGATATATGTCTGACAAAGTTTTTAAAGGAAGACGTGGCCCTGTATCAACCGTATTTATGTTAGCACTATCCATTACGGTATGTGAGCTCTGGTTAGTACCTAGTAATTCGTATATCCTGAGTTCAGTTTGTATGGTTACCATAGGATTCTTGGTAACTGGACCTCAGATTTTAGTCGGGGTTGCCGCATCCGATTTTGCTTCTAAAAAAGCAGCGGCAACAGCTTCAGGTTTTACAGGAACCCTCGGTTATGCAGGGACTGCCCTTTCTGGACTTGGAATCGGATATGTAGCGGATAACTATGGGTGGAACAGTGTTTTTATTGGAACAATAATTGCTGGGGTTTTTAGCGCAGTGTTATTTATGTTTACGTGGAATGCAAAATCGAAAATTTTAACTGATAAAGAACGGGAAGAAAATGGCAAACAGCAGCAAATACTCTGATAGAGAAAGTAATTTGATGATGTTTTTGCTGCATATTGTCCATAGTGCGTTTTGTAGATAAAATGAGTGATAATAACGTAAAAACGATCACCCTCGGATGTAGATTAAATTTTTATGAATCTGAAATGCTTAAATCTGCCCTCACAAAAAAATATCCTGATGAAAATATCGTGGTTGTTAATACGTGTGCCGTAACACATGAAGCAGAACGCCAATCAAAACAAGCGGTTAGAAAGAGTATCAGAGAAAATAATAGGGCAAAAATAATAGTAACAGGATGTGCTGCCCAAACTTCCTCTGAATATTTTGCTAAATTGGATGGCATATTTGAGATTATTAAAAATGAGGAAAAATGTGACTATGAGGATTTTCCTGAAATTCCCATTTTTGAAGGAAAATCACGAGCTTTCTTACAAATCCAAAATGGCTGCGATAATTTATGCAGTTTTTGTATAGTCCCATACACGAGAGGAAAATCCCAGAGTATGCCAATACAAAATATCTTGGAAAAAATACAATTTTTTGTAAATTCTGGTTTCAAGGAAGTAGTTTTTTCTGGAATAGATATAACTTCTTATGGGAAGGATTTCGAAGAAAAAATTGAATTTTCCGATGTTTTGAGGGATGTTCTTGATAAATTTCCAGAACTTTTGCGTATAAGAATTTCGTCGTTAGATCCAAACGGAGTAACAGATAAGCTGTTCAATATCATTACCTCTGAAATCCGAATTTTACCGCATATTCATTTAAGTGTTCAATCTGGAGATAACCATATACTGAAGCTTATGAGACGCCGGCATTCCAGAGAAGATGTTATTAAACTTTGTAACGATATTAGAAAAAAAAGAGAAAATATTGTTTTCGGTGCGGATTTTATAACGGGCTTTCCTGGAGAAGACAACCTCATGTTTAAAAACACAATGAACTTAGTTAAAGAAGCAAATATATCACTCCTTCACATTTTTCCATATTCCCCAAGAAAAGGAACTCTTGCTAGCACTCTTGTACAGCTACCGTACAACGTGATACACGAAAGAGCCAAGATTTTGCGCCAAAACTCGGAAGAACAATTAGCTATCCTCTTAAAAAGCTTCGTTGGAAAAACGGTTAATTTTATGGTTGAAAGAGAAGAAAATGGTGTACTTTTTGGTAAAACTGACCATTTTTTGCAAATTAAAACAGAAAAATCCTATAAAATTGGAGAAATTGTAACAGAAACAGAAGTTATTTCCTCTAATTCAAATTTTTTAATCGTATAGGCAACGAAGAATAAAATCTTGCCAAAGTTAACACCCCCCCACTATGTACGTACTGAAAAAGAAAATGGTATTTTGACCAATGTATACTCTCTCCAGTTACCTAAAAGATAATTTTTCAAAATCTATCCCAAGAATAGATCTCTTTCGAAATTAAATTAACAAGAGGAAATTGCAGCAGGCAGCCAGAAGATTGAATCTTAGTCCAAATCTCTTTCTTCTGTTTCTATATCTATCTACTATTATCTTAAACCTTTTGATATATCTAATAACATTCTCATTAAGGCCCCTCCTACTTGATAAATCTCTGTTATACAATCTATCTTCCTTACTTAAAGGGTTCCTTTTTTATACCACTTACTAATTGTTATTGCAATTTCGAAAAAGGTCTAATGATGTTTTAGGTATATTTGTCGATGTCAATGTTAAGTAAAACAATTATATTAATTGGATAATTTTTCAAGCATCCCCATTTCCACGGAATTATGAAAAGTTTCCGCTAGCCAGGTAGTAGTAACTACTTTCTAGATATAAAAAACTTATTATAAAAAAAAGACGAAAGAATAAAAAAACCAGATGGAGATACTTTTTTATAAATTGCGACGAATAACAAGTAACAAAAGCAAAAAACCTCTTGACTGAATGAGCTACATGTTAGATAAATATAGGTGTTAGCGATTCTTTTCCAATAGCCTGATAGATATGTCTAATTTAAAAGAAGAAGATTGCGAACAAAAGAAAATACCAATAACTGTGTGGCAAATAGGGTTCATGATGTTACTCATGAACATTTCGTTTGTTATGATATATAGCTTCGCCGGCTTGTATCTTAAAAAAATTCTTGGAGCTTCGGTTCTGGGAGTAGGAATCGTTGAAGGACTGAGTGAAACCATGTCCCACATCATGAAATTAGTATCTGGAATATTATCTGATTTTTTCCATAAGCGAAAAAATATAATAGTTATTGGATATGTGTTCTCCGTTCTAAGCAAACTACTTTTGGCAATTTCCTCCTCATTTGCTATGGTTTTTACCAACCGCTTAACAGAACGCTTAGGGAATGGCATACAAGCAAGTCCAAGAGATGCAATAGTGGCCGATGTCGCACCGCGTAAAAAAATAGGAGCTTCCTATGGATTAAAAAGGACTTTGGCATATACAGGATCTTTGTTAGGAGGATTTTGTGGAATAGTAACAATGCATCTCTCAAACAATAACTATCAGATGGTTTTTGCGGTAGCTTCCGTTCCTTCGATTGTTGCCTTCGCTATTTTAATCTTTTGTATTAAAGAACCAAAAAAATATAATCATCAAGCAATGGCCTCTGAGGCTCCGATGCCAAAACCTAAAGTTGAACAAAAATTTTCCATAAGTAACTTTAAGTATTTGGGAACTAGTTTCTGGCTTTTAATGTGTGTAAATGCAGTATTTATGATGTCTCGTATGAGTGAAACATTTCTTATATTATACGCACATGATAATTTCGGGATAATTGAAAAATTTGCTCCAGTTGTTATGATTATTCTTAATATTGGTACCTCATTTATTTCATATCCAATAGGTTTTTTGGGCGATAAATTTAATAGGGTTAAAATATTATTTCTTGGAATTGCTTTTCTTGTTTTCGCTGATATCGTTATGTTTTCTGCCTCAACAATAGTATCTCTAGGAATTGGTATTTTTCTATGGGGAGCCCAGCTTGGAGCAACTCAGAATGTGTTTGTTTCTCTTATAGCAGAAAAGGTTCCAGAAGACCTGAGAGGGACTGGTTTTGGGGTGTATTGGCTTTTTAATGCAATTTTTGCCTTTATCGCAGATAGTATAGCTGGATATGTTGGTAACAATGTTTCTGTACGTAATGTATTTATTTCCAGCGGAATGATAGGTCTTGGTGCCTTAATCGTTTTGGCTCTTTTTATGAATGATATTTCTCCTGCAAGACGAAGATCTCTGTAATGCAGTATAAACATGTATGATGTTACAAAAAAAAATATTGGGATAGACCTATCTAACTTGAGTTTTGTATAAAAATGTAGGGAAGCTGTAGATCGATACAAATAATCCTGTAACTTTTGCGCTAAATATCTAACTTTTTATGTAAATCATTAAGAGTTGAGATCATGAAAGACTCTCATGATTCGAGCCATCACACTCTTTACGTAATTGGACAATGGTTTCTTTATTTCTTTACGCAAAAGTTAGGAGCTGTTATACTCATTCTAATTAGCAATAGGTTAATTTTTTTTAAACCTATCCCAAGAATTACTGATGTTTTAGGTACATTTATCGATATCAATGTTAACTAGAATAACTATAGTTATGCTACTTGACTTGGGGATCAACAAAAATGCTAAACTCCATACAATTTTTTGAAATATATTTGAAAAAATTAACCTATTGCCAATTAGAACGAGTATATAAATCCAAATTACAGTCCTTAGCTGTAAGTGCTCATTTCTAAAAAGACTGTTTCATATCTTCAAAATTTTCTAGGATAAAGATTTTTAGAAGATAATCATATTTTGAAAAATCTACAATTTTAGAGACCATTTGAGCAGATTCACTCATAATCCTATATATAGTCTCTTTATGCTCTATATCATCAATATCAAAGGTTTTGTATTTTTTAAATCCGCTTTGTTTTGTTCCAAGAACCTCTCCTGCTCCTCTGATTAAAAGATCCTGATCTGCTATATAAAAACCATCCGTGCTACGTCTTATAATATCAAGTCGTTCTCTTTGAATATTGCTAATTTTCTTATCATATAAAAGAACACAAAACGATTTTAGATTACTTCTCCCTACCCTTCCCCGTAACTGGTGTAATTGCGAAAGCCCAAATTTTTCGGCATTTTCTATGACAATAACAGTTGCGTTTGGTATATCGACCCCAATTTCTATAATTGTTGTTGAAACTAGGATATGCTTTGTTCCTTCTCTAAAACTATCGAAAATTTCTCTACGTTCCGCTTCTTTCATCCTTCCGTGCATCATAATTACATCGTCTTGAAAAATTTCATATAAGAAGTTATATCTATTAATAACGCACGTGTAATCTAGTTTTTCACTCTCTTCTATTAGAGGACAGACCCAATAAACTTTCTCCCCCTTTTCTATAATTCTCCTAATAGAAGTAATTACATTAAATATTTTGTCCATAGGAACAGTCGTTGTTATTATCTCTGTTCGCCCAGCGGGTTTCATTTTAATTGTTGAAACGTCTATATCTCCGTGTACAGAAAGAATAAGAGTACGGGGGATCGGGGTGGCAGTCATGCTTAGTATATGTGGATTCGTCTTTCCCTTATTAATAAGCATCAATCTCTGATTTACTCCAAATCTATGTTGTTCATCAACAATAACAAAACCAAGATTACAGAATGTGACAGACTCACTTATTATTGCATGTGTCCCAACTATTATATTAGTCGTACCATTTACGAGATTTTCCAGAATGGCAGTGCGCTTTTTTCCTTTTTCAAATGAAGTTAATATACTGATATTAATCCCAATTCCATCAAGCAGTTTTAAAAATAATTCATAATGTTGCCTAGCTAAAATTTCTGTAGGGGCAAGAAGAGCAACCTGATACCCAGATTCAATAACGATAGTTGCAGCGAGAAGAGCTACGATAGTTTTACCAGACCCAACATCCCCTTGAAGTAGCCGTGACATACGTCGTTTACCAGAAGCCATATCCTCTTCTATACTATTTAGTACGCTAATTTGATCTTCGGTTAAATTAAAAGTCAATTTTTCTATAAGCTTTTTATATAAAACTTTTTCATTTTTAATGGGATACCCATCATGTGTTTCTCCCATATTGCTAATTTTTTTCGCAATTTGTTCTGCTAAGCATTCGTCGAAACATAATCTTTGTACATATACACCTTCTAATGTTGTATCATCCACATTTTTAGGATTATGAACCATTTCTACGGACTTTTTAAAAGAGACCCAATTATTTTTTTCAAGAATGTCTTGAGGTATCCATTCCAAAATTTTTGCATTCTCCATGCGGAGTAGCGCATTCTTTATGACACTTTTAAGAAAATATATATCAACCCCGGTAATTAGAGGATACACGTTGTCTGCCTTTTCATCATCTTTCCACATATTTAAATTCGTTATAATTTCCGGATGAACAAATTGAAGTTCTTTATCAGGAGGTTTGGTTAATTTTCCGCAAACTATAATCTCCTGTACATTTCTTATAAATGAATTTATATAACCCAATCTAAATTTATTAAAAAATATAAGCTGAACATAAATCTCCCCAGCCAGACAAGTAACCTTAGTTGGATAGGCTTTGCTACGCCCAGTTTCAATATAAAGAGGCTTTACTTTTGTAGCTATAATCTCATTTACATTTTTAGTAGATGGAGAAGAGATATATTTTTTACGTACTGTATAAGAAGGAAGAAAAAGAAGAATGTCAATAATACGAGATCCAACAAGCTTTTTAATGAGGTCAAAGCGCTTTTTATACCTCATATCTATTATGTCTTCTATATCATTAAATAACCAATTCATTATTTTATTAACTTGTTTTTAACCTTTATGGGTTAGAATATTATATACATGGGGATAATAGTTCATGATGTGATTATGTTCAATCATCGTTTTTTTTCATTATTATTTTGTATTTTGACAATCAATTTATCTGTAGCTCGAAGTTCGTTTTTGCCTCAATACCAGTCCGGACAAAACAGAAGTCAGACAGCACAACAAAAGTTCGCTACTCAATACCAGTCCGGACAAAACAGAAGCCAGACAGAACAACAAAAGTTCGCTATGGCCCAATACCAGTCCGAACAAATTAGAATTCAAAAAGAACAACTGGCAAAATCAATGGGCAAAGGTGAAAACGAAATTCTAAAAAAAGGAAAGTCTGGTTTAGAAGGTGTTATAAAAAGTGCAGAAAAAGGAGCTGTTAAAGTTTTAAGTGACGTACTTAACAACATTATAGATTCTTCTGGATCCCAAAGCGCTCCTGGGGCAAAAAACTTTCTAAACGGATTTTCCCCAACAATACAGCTACCTAGAAGTTTTATGCCGACAACAAACAAACAGCCTCCTATAGGTTATTACCCCCCTAATCAGTCATATAGGGAAAATACCCCATCATACAAACAACCTTTTTCATCACCCTATCCTCAAAAAAAAGGCACCATGATTCCAGGGAAAACGTACGAAAATAAAAACTATGGGCCAATAAAAGTGGTTTCATTGCCAAATAGCTCTAACAAACAACCCCCAAAAACAATGATTTATAATGGCAGCAGTGGACGCAGTGCTACAAATATACGGCAAACATCCTACACTCCTTCTTCGTCACAGAGATATGCGGGCACAAAAACTGTACAATTACCCCGTAGATATTATAGTTGATTTACTTGATTTTAGTATTAATAAAAATACCGAGCCCCATGTAATTTCAATGGATATAGTTTAAAAAACTAATCTGTTACTAACTAGAACGATTATAGTAAATCCTACAATCTTATGTAAAGCTGAGTTTTAAAATTAGAATACCAATACAGATCAATAAAAAAAAACGCTGGTTTGAATGATATGTTGTACGGCACTTTTCTCCCCCACACATTTAAGTTAATTTTTGTGATAAAAACATAAATATAATTGTATTTATAATACAAAATTACAAAGTAATATAAAAAAATAACCAAAATAATGTGGAAAATATCAAATTAATTTAGATTTTTGAAATATATTCCGGTGATCTGTAATATATAACAACAGACATGTCTAACAAAGATATTGATCGTACTTTTGAATTATGATAACATCCAAGGCGTGCGTTTTGGCGGAATTTTGTTGTGATGGGTGCGGTATCTGGTATAAAAAGGTTTTTTGGGTTTATCGGAGAAGTAAAAAATGAAGTCGAAAAGATTTCGTGGCCTGGAAAACAGGAAATCATTATAACGACGGTTGTTGTTTTTATTCTCGCACTCCTAGCATCTGTGTTTTTTAGTGTTGTTGATACCGTCATATATAGAATTGTTCATTCGGTGGTAGGTAGATAATATAGGGTGGATAATATTGTGGCAAAAAACTCAACAAAATGGTACATAATCCATACGTATTCTGGGTCTGAAGATAGAATAGCAAGCCTTATACTAGAAGTGGCAGCAAAAAAGGGACTAGATCATATGTTCGAGGATATCATCGTCCCGACTGAGGAAGTTTCTGAGATTAAAAACGGTGAAAGGGTTAATGTAACTAAGAAATATTTACCTGGATACGTTTTGGTTAAAATGTATTTGAATGATGATTCGTGGCATATTATTAAGAATATTCCTAGAGTTTCTGGTTTTTTGGGGGTAAAAGGAAAACCTATCCCTGTTAGTGATTCGGAAGTTGAAAGGATAGTAGCTCAGATTAATGAAACTGTCCAAAACCCAAGACATGAAGTTGTGTTTGATATTGGGGATCTGGTAAAAATTACAGATGGCCCTTTTGCTTCGTTTTCAGGGACTATTGAGGAAATTGAAGAAGATAAACAAAAACTCAAGGTTTCTGTTATGGTTTTTGGACGACCAACTCCAATAACTTTAGATTATTCGCAGGTTGAAAGAATATGAAACTATGTACGTTTGATAAATTTTGTGGAAGATATATTTTTGAGCCATTTAATGGTCGTTATACCACGAAATATGAATATTAATTATAAAATAAGGAGTTATATGTAAAAATGGCAAAGAAAATTATAGGCTACATAAAATTACAAATTCCAGCTGGGAAGGCGAATCCATCTCCTCCAATTGGTCCAGCTCTTGCCCAAAAAGGCCTAAATATAATGGAATTTTGTAAGGCATTTAATGCAAAAACCCAACAGATGGAACCTGGAATGCCGGTTCCTGTTGTTATAACCGCTTATGCGGATAAAAGTTTTTCTTATATCATGAAGTCCCCTCCTGTTTCATATTTCATAAAAAAAGCAGCTGGGATTCAAAGCGGATCCGGCAAAACAGGAATAAGTAACCCAGTTGCAAAAATAACGATGGAACAAGTTAGAGATATCGCTAGAGACAAAATTCAGGATATGAATACGAATAATATTGAAGCTGCGTGCCAGATGATTGTTGGATCAGCCCGTTCAATTGGCGTTGAAATCGTAGAGGAGTAGAATCATGACATTTATTGGAAAACGTTTAAAAAGCATCAGAAAAGAAATTAATACAACTAAAGTATACAGTTTGAGTGAAGCCATTTCTCTAGTCAAAAAAAATTCCACAGCGAAGTTTGATGAAACAATTGATGTATGTATAATGCTTGGAATTGATATTAAAAAACAGGAGCAAGCAGTTCGCAGTGTTATTAATCTTCCTCATGGAACTGGAAAAACATATAGGGTCGCCGTGTTTGTAAAAGACGATAGTAAAGCAGAAGAAGCTAAAAAGGCAGGGGCTGATATCGTTGGATCTGAAGATCTTGTTGAAATGATTCAAAAAGGGAATATGTCTTTCGATAAATGTATCGCAACGCCGGATATGATGGGGCTCGTTGGGAAAGTTGGTAAAATTCTAGGACCGAAAGGACTTATGCCGAATCCGAAACTTGGAACAGTAACAAATGATCTAACGAATGCTATAAAAAACGTTAAGGGCGGACAAGTTGAGTACAGGACAGAAAAGAATGGTATTATCCATGCAGGGGTTGGTAAGGCTAGTTTTACAGAAAGAAATCTCGAGGAGAATATATTGGCTCTCTACGACGCTGTAGTTAAGTCAAAACCTGTAGGGACTAAAGGAGTTTATATTAAAAAAATGGTCGTTTCCTCAACGATGGGGATTGGACTGGTTTTTAGTTTAGAGTAATTTACGAAATAGTGAATTATATTGATTCATTTTTTTTGTAATGTCGAAAACTGCAGGTTTTTAAATCCCGCAGTAGACAGAAGGGAATTTTTAAAGACCTCCTTCTGTAGAAGTTGTGTAGAGTTAGTGTTATATGATAAAGAGGTTAAATAAACTATGAAGAGACTAGAAAAAGAATCGTTTGTATTACGAGTAAAAGACGAAATTAAATCTGCATCAACTGTTATTGCCGTTAATAGATCGTTTGGAATAACTGTTGATCAGATTAATGAACTTCGTTCAAATATGCGAAAAACGAACGCAAACCTGAAGGTTATCAAAAATACATTGGCTAAAATAGCAATAAAGGACTCTCACCTTGAGCCGCTTGGGTTTCTATTAGAAGGACCTACAGCCCTTGCTTATTCATCGAGTGATCCCATCGGTATGGCGAAAACTCTAGTGGATTTTGCAAAATCTAATGAGAAATTAACTATATTAGGCGGAGTTATGGATGGGAAATTTATAAAATCCGATACAATAACATCTCTCGCTAGCCTTCCTTCAATGGATGAACTTAGAAGTAAACTTGTCGGAATTCTAACAGCTGCGGCGACGAAAGTTGTCCGTACTATTAAAGAACCATCGGCTAGGGTTACGAGAGTTATTGCAGCAAGGACTTAATGTATTTTTGTTTAATAATTATGTATTTATTTTTATAAAGAAGGAGTTAACAAATGGCAAATTTAGAAAAAATCATAGAAGATTTATCAAGTTTAACGGTACTAGAAGCAGCAGAGCTTTCAAAACTACTTGAAGAAAAATGGGGGGTTACCGCAGCGGCAGCTACTGTTGCAGTTGCTGCAGGCCCTGCAGCTGCCTCCGCAGCACCTGTTGAAGAACAAACGGAATTTGATGTTTCATTGGATGATGGCGGAGACAAAAAAATCAATGTAATCAAAGAGGTTCGCGCTATTATGCCTGACCTTGGTTTAAAGGAAGCAAAAGATCTAGTTGATGGAGCACCAAAGGTTCTTAAATCTGGGGTATCAAAGGATGAAGCTGAAAAAATCAAAAAACAGCTAGAAGCAGTTGGGGCTAAGGTTTCTATCAAATAGATTGGTAGTGTTGAATTCTTAAGCTAATAAAGGGTGGACTTAAATCCACCTTCCTTCTTTGTTTTTTAAAGGTTATTTATGATTAGATCATATACTGGACGCAAAAGTTTTCGAAAATCTTTCGGTCATATAAAAGAGAGCGGTGTCCTGACAGACTTAATTGCTTTACAAAAAAGCTCATACGAGTTGTTCCTACAAAAAAGTATTCCAGCGAATGAACGTGAAAATACTGGATTAATGGAGGTTTTTAATACATTTTTTCCAGTTAAAGACCCTGCGGGAAAAGCTCAGCTGGAATTTTGTGGTTACTCTTTCGATGAACCGAAATATTCAGAAAAGGAATGTCATCAGAAAGGAAGAACATATGCAGCAGCACTTCGAGGTCGTTTTAGACTTGTCGTTTGGGATGTTGATACTGACACGGATTCGAGAACCATTCGTGATATTAAAGAACAGGATGTTTATCTTGGAGATTTCCCTTTAATGACTGATCGTGGGACATTTATATTTAATGGAATAGAGAGGGTCGTCGTATCTCAAATGCACAGAAGCCCTGGTGTATTTTTTGATCACGACCATGGAAAGACCCACTCTTCGGGTAAGTTCTTGTATGCAGCACGGATTATTCCTTATCGTGGTTCTTGGATAGATTTTGAGTTCGACCATAGGGATGTTTTATATGTCAGACTAGACAGAAAAAAGAAAGTTTTGGCTACAACATTTTTAATGTGTCTTGAAAGCAAGGAAACTGAAGAATATAGAAAGAAATTAAAAAAAGGAGAAGAAATTGATCCAAAATTTGTTACTGGCATGTCTAAGGAAGAAATACTTCATACTTTCTGCGATATAGACGTTTTAAAAAAACAAAAAGATGGATGGACAATTGAGTTTAATAAAGCCCATTTTAAAGGGGTTAGACTCGACAGAGATATGATCGATGCTGATACAAAAAAAGTTGTAATAGAAAGCGGAACAAAAATTACTCCACGTGTTTTGCTCCAAATTGAAAAAAAAGGTGTTAAAAATATTTTTGTGACTGATGATGAGCTATTGGGCAGATATATCGCTGAGGAACATATTGATGAAAAAACAGGAGAAATTTATATTGAAGCAGGAGAAGAAATAAATGAAAAAACATTAGAAACAATTAAAAATCTAAAACTAAAAAAAATATCTGTTGTATTTTCGGATGGTGTTAATGTTGGTCCGTATATCGTTAATACTTTTGCTTATTCAAAATGTTTAAACAGAGAACAAGCTTTTTTGGAGTTATATAAATCATTAATACCAGGGGAACCACCAAGTATTGCTGGTGGAGAATATTTGTTTAACAGTATGATGTTTGATTCCGATCGTTATGATCTTTCTGTCGTAGGAAGAGCAAAATTAAATGACAGATTGGGGCTCGACACCCCAGATTCCATCAGAGTTTTAGAAAAAAAAGATTTGGTAGAAGTATTAAAATTGCTTATTGCCCTCAAAGACGGAAATGGAGAAACTGATGATATAGATAACCTCGGTAACAGGCGTATTCGCTCCGTTGGGGAACTAGTTGAGAACCAATGTCGCTTAGGAATGTTTCGTATGGAACGCACAATAAAAGAGAAAATCGCAACTGTGGATATCGATAACTATGTCCCTAGCGATTTTATAAATTCCAAGCCGCTTATGACTGTTGTAAAAGATTTTTTCATAACTTCTCAGCTTTCACAATTCATGGATCAGACCAATCCTCTTTCTGAAGTAACTCACAAAAGGAGATTGTCAGCACTTGGTCCAGGAGGAATATCCCGCGACCGTGCTGGTTTCGAAGTTCGGGATGTTCATCCAACGCATTATTCAAGACTATGTCCGATTGAAACCCCAGAAGGCCAAAACATTGGACTTATAAACTCATTGGCTTCATATGCAAAAATAAATAAATATGGCTTTATTGAAGCCCCTTATAAAAAAGTTGTAGATTGCAGAGTAACTGACGAAGTTGTTTATATGACTGCAACGGAGGAATATAAATATTCAATAGGACAAGCCAATATAGTAACAGATGAAAAAGGAAATATTTTAGAAGATATGGTGATTTGTAGGTGTCAAGGTGAAGTTGTTCGTAAATCAAAAAACGAAATAGGATATGTTGAGGTCTCACCAAAGCAGGTTGTATCTGTAGCAGCATCTCTCATACCTTTTCTGGAAAACGATGATGCAAGCCGTGCGCTTATGGGATCGAATATGCAAAGACAGGCTGTTCCATTATTGATTCCAGAAGCACCGCTTGTTGGGACGGGGATGGAAGCAGTTATTGCAAAAGATTCTGGCTCCTCGGTCGTCGCTAAAAGAGGAGGTATTGTAAATCACGTTGATGCTAGAAGGATAGTTATAAGGGTAACAGAAGATGGGGAAACCGGAGTAGATCTTTACAATCTTCTGAAATTCCAATGCTCTAATATGGGAACGTGTATTAACCAGAAACCATTGGTGAAAACTGGAGATAAAATTGAGGCTGGAGATATTATAGCAGATGGACCATCAACGGATAAGGGAGAGCTTGGACTGGGGCGCAATATGCTCGTAGCTTTTATGTCTTGGCAAGGGTACAGTTTTGAAGACTCTATAGTTATGTCTGAAAAAGTTGTTAAAAATGATGAGTTAACCTCTATCCATATAGAAAGCTTTGAAGTTCTTGCTCGTGATACTAAACTGGGAAATGAAGAAATAACCCGCGATATTCCGAATATTGCTGATGAATCGCTAAGAAATTTAGATGAATCTGGCATAATTTATGTTGGTTCTGAGGTTAATCCTGGAGATATCCTCGTTGGGAAAGTAACCCCTAAGGGAGAGACAGCGATGACCCCTGAGGAAAAACTCCTTAAAGCAATTTTTGGAGAAAAATCTTCTGATGTTAAAGACAGTAGCTTCAGGGTCCCCCCTGGAATTTCTGGAACGGTTGTTGAGGTTAGAGTTCTTATTAGAAGAGGAGTGGAAAAAGATGAAAGAACAATAGCTATAGAACACCAAGAAATAGATAATCTAGCAAAAGATCGTGATGATGAAATTCGTATCCTGGAATCAACCTACCTCACACATATAAAAGAAATACTCGTTGGGGAAATGGTTACCAAAGAATTGTACGGAGTTAAAGAAGAAGTTACTTTAACTAGCGATATGTTAGAAAAATTATCCTATTATCAGATCAGACAACTGAATGCAAAAAAGAAAAAATCATGTACAGCTATTAAAGATCTTGAGATGCAATTCAATGACAAGGTGACTAAAATTGAGAAAAATTTTGAGGACAATGTAGCCCGACTCCATAAAGGTGACGATCTCCCGGCAGGAGTTCTAAAAATGGTTAAAGTTTTTGTGGCTAATAAAAGAAAAATTCAGCCAGGTGATAAAATGGCAGGACGACATGGAAATAAAGGGGTCGTTTCAAGAATTCTCCCTATTGAGGATATGCCATACCTAAACGATGGCACCCCCGTCGATATTATTCTAAACCCTTTGGGATTGCCTTCGCGTATGAATGTTGGTCAAATTCTAGAAACCCATCTAGGTGCGGCTGCAAAAGACCTCGGAAAAGTTGTTCAAAAGGCTTTGGAGGATTATAGAAAAAACAGTAAAGGTTTAGCAAATCTCAAGGATACAGTTATTAGTATATATTCCAGCGAAGAGGATAAACAAGATATCAAGGATCTTAATAACGAGGATTTTATAGAACTAGCTCAAAACTTAAGTCATGGAATCCCTGTCTCTTCTCCGGTTTTTGAAGGAGCCAAGCTTGAGGAAATAGAAAATGAACTCGAAAAAGCAGGAATTGACAGATCCGGGCAAGTGATATTGTATGATGGCAGGACGGGCATTCCTTTTGATAGAAAAGTTACTGTAGGAGTTAAATATATGCTTAAACTTCATCACCTTGTTGATGACAAAATACATGCAAGATCCGTTGGTCCTTATAGCCTTATTACGCAACAACCTCTAGGAGGTAAAGCACAGTTTGGTGGTCAAAGATTCGGAGAAATGGAGGTTTGGGCACTGGAAGCTTACGGAGCCTCCCACATTCTTCGAGAAATGTTAACAGTTAAGTCAGATGATGTTAGTGGTAGATCAAAGGTCTATGAATCGATTGTTCGGGGAGAAAACGAGATCGAACCGGAAAGACCAGAATCATTTAACGTACTTGTTAAAGAACTTCGTTCATTAGGATTGAGTATGACTTTCGGGCATAAAAATGGAAATAAGGAGATAACAGACGATGAGTAAGAAAAATAATTCTACTGTTGAGAAAGGGATGCTTGAGAAGGATTTCGATATTATTAAGATCTCTATCGCTAGTCCTGAAGAAATTCGGTCCTGGTCATATGGCGAGGTTAAAAAACCTGAGACTATAAATTATAGGACTTTTAAACCGGAAAGAGATGGTTTGTTTTGTGCTAGAATTTTTGGTCCAATTAAGGACTACGAATGCGTTTGCGGTCGTTATAAAAGGACAAAATTTAAAGGGGTAGTTTGTGAGAAATGTGGAGTCGAGGTAACTCTAAGTAGGGTTCGTAGAGAAAGAATGGGACATATAGAACTTGCTGCTCCGGTTGTTCATGTCTGGTTTATGAAATCTATTCCAAGTAGAATTTCTATGGTGTTAGATAGAGGAGTCAAAGAACTTGAAAAGGTTCTCTATTTTGAAAAATACGTAGTACTTGATCCAGGATTTAGTCATTTTGAAAAATTTCAAGTTATAAGCGAAGAAGAATATCAAGAAGCAATTGATAAGTATAGCGAAGATGCTTTTACAGTCAGTATCGGGGCTGAGGCTATCAGAGAAATGCTTGGTAATATCGATATGGCAAAAGAATGTGAAAAACTTCGTGAAGAACTTCAGAAAGATATAATCGATGTTAGAAAGAAAAAAATTGTAAAACGCCTAAAAATGCTCGAATCATTTATGGAAACTGAAATAAATCCCCAAAATTTGGTTTTAACAGTTCTTCCCGTTATACCTCCGGAACTTAGGCCACTTGTTCCTTTAGAAGGAGGAAGATTTGCAGCAAGCGATCTTAACGATTTATACAGAAGAGTGATTAATCGTAATAACAGATTAAAGAGACTTCTCGAGCTTAGAGCTCCTGATATTATCATTAGAAATGAAAAAAGAATGCTCCAGGAATCTGTTGATTCTCTTTTTGATAATAAAAGAAGAGGGGCTAAAGCAATTGTGGGGGCAAACAAGCGTCCTCTTAAATCGCTAGCTGATATGCTCAAAGGGAAACAGGGGCGTTTTCGTCAGAATTTGCTTGGGAAAAGAGTAGATTACTCTGGAAGATCAGTTATTGTCGTTGGACCTGAGCTCAAATTACATCAATGTGGCCTTCCAAAAAGAATGGCTCTTGAATTGTTTCGTCCCTTTGTCTATTCAAAACTCGAAAAATATGGCCTTGCAAGTACTTTGAAAGCAGCAAAAAGATTAGTGGAAAAAGACAGACCAGAAGTTTGGGACGTCCTGGAAGAAGTTATAAGGGAACATCCAGTTCTCCTAAACCGTGCTCCGACACTGCATCGTTTAAGTATACAGGCTTTTGAACCAGTTCTTATTGAAGGGAAGGCTATCCAGCTTCATCCTCTTGTTTGTACTGCATTTAATGCCGACTTTGACGGAGACCAAATGGCGGTTCATATTCCTCTTTCTATAGAAGCACAACTAGAAGCACGAATTCTTATGCTTTCAACGAATAATGTTTTGAGTCCATCAAATGGAAAACCTATAGTTGTACCTTCAAAAGATATTGTTCTTGGAATATATTACTTAACTCTCCAAATTGATGATATGCCAAATGAAGGAAAATTAGTTTCAGGTCTTAGCGAATTGATGTATCTCCTGGAAAACAAAGATCTTCACTATCATACTAAGATAAAAATGAGAGTCCCCTATTATAATAAAAAAGGAGAATCTGAATATAAGTTTGTTGATACAACTGCTGGAAGGGTTATTTTCTACCAATACATGCCTCAACATCATGAAATTCCTTTTGATGTGATTAACAAAACTCTAACATCAAGTGATATCAGTAATCTTGTAGATCTTGTGTATTTTTATGCTGGGCAAAAAACAACTGCCATGTTTGTTGATAGAATAATGGGGGTTGGTTTTACGCATATGACGAAGGCCGGTATTTCATATGGTAAAGATGACCTTATCATCCCAGGCGAAAAGAAAAAGCTTATTGAAGATACTGAAAAAATTGTTTCTGAATACGAGCAGCAATACCTGGACGGTCTTATAACGGATGGAGAAAAATATAATAAGGTTGTTGATGCTTGGGACAGATGCGGAGATAAAGTCGCCGATGCTCTTATGAAAGTTATGTCTTACTCTGAAAGAGGTAAACAGTCAAGTTCTGCGTATATGATGGTTCACTCAAAAGCAAGAGGCTCTATGGCACAGCTCAAGCAATCCGCAGGTATGAAGGGTTTAATGACTAAACCAAATGGAGAAATTATAGAAACTCCAATTGTTTCTTCATTTAAGGAAGGACTAACCGTTTTAGAATACTTCCTTTCAACACACGGAAGTCGTAAGGGTATGACTGATACAGCTCTTAAAACAGCTAACTCTGGTTATTTAACCAGACGTTTAGTGGATGTTGCAAATGATTGTATTGTTAGTGAAGAGAATTGTGGAACTGTTCGAGGAATCCCTATTTTACCAATAATGGACGGAGCTAATATTGTTGTATCACTCAAAGAAAGGATTCTCGGTAGATTTACATCGAAAACAGTGATTGACCCAAATAGTGGAGATATTATTGTCCCTGCTAACGGATATATAGATGAAAGAAAGGCCGATGCCATAGTGAATGCCGGAGTAGATGAAGTCTATGTTAGATCAACAACAACTTGTGATAGCAAAAAGGGAGTATGTGCGAAATGCTACGGAAGAGATTTAGCTCGTGGAATTGTTGTTGGAGTCGGAGAAGCTGTTGGTGTTATAGCGGCCCAGTCTATTGGAGAACCGGGAACTCAGCTCACTATGAGAACATTCCATATTGGAGGGGCAGCACAAAAAAGCGCTGAACAATCTAATATTGAGGTTTCATTTGAAGGCCAAGTACTCTTTAAAAATATGGTGTCTTCTATAAATAGCCAAAAAGAGCATATTGTTATTTCACGTAAGGCTGAAATTGCCGTTTTGGATTATAACGGTCGCGAAAGAGTTTCATACAAAGTGCCATACGGAGCGAAGCTAAAAATTAATGCAGGAGATTTGGTTAAAGCAGGGCAGATAATTGTCGAGTGGGATCCATACACAATTCCTATTGTTTGTGAAAACGAAGGATTCGTTATGTATATTGATATTGTTGATGGCCAATCTATGAGAGAGGTTATGGATGAGACAACGGGAACGTATAGTCGCGTTGTAACGGACTGGAAACAAAGCTCGGTAACATCCGATCTCAGACCAATGCTGAGCATTCGTGATAAAGATGGAAATCCTGTTATGCTTTCGAATAAGGTAGAAACTCGATACTTCTTATCAATTGGTTCGGTAATAAATGTGGCTGATGGAGCAAAAGTTTTGGCTGGAGATATTATCGCCCGCATACCTAAGGATACAATAAAAGCCAGGGATATTACTGGTGGTTTACCTCGTATATCTGAACTATTTGAAGCAAGACTTCCGAAAGATCCAGCAATTATTGCTGAAATAGATGGAAGGATTGAATATGGTAAGGATAATAAAACAAAAAGAAAAATTATTATAAAACCAGAAGATGAAGGGATAAAGCCTTATGAATATTTTATCTCAAAAGGACGATATGTTGTTGCACATGAAGGAGATTACGTAAAGAAGGGGGATACCATCGTTGATGGTAATGTAGTCCTACAAGATGTCTTGAGAATTATGGGGATCGAAAGCATGACGAAATACCTTGTTAATGAAGTGCAACACGTTTATAGGTTACAAGGAGTTCCTATTAACGACAAACATATAGAAATTATAATAAGACAGATGCTCCAAAAATCAGAGGTTAAAGATCCAGGTGACTCCACATTTATTATCGGTGACGAAGTTGATAAAGAAGATCTTATGGAGACAAATAGACAATTGCTAAAGACAGGAAAAAGGCCAGTTATAACAATTCCTGTTTTGCAGGGAATAACCAGAGCATCTCTCCATACTAAATCATTTATTTCTGCTGCGTCTTTCCAGGAAACAACACGTGTATTAACAGAAGCTGCAATATATGGGAAAACTGATTACTTAGTTGGTTTGAAGGAAAATGTCATCGTTGGGAGACTTATGCCTGCTGGGACAGGTGGCCTTTATAGAGAATGGAAGGCAGAAATGGAAAAATCTGTTAAGTAAACCTCAGTTTCGTGTAAGGAAATGAAAAACCATTATTTAATCACGCAAAGAGCATAGAGACTCATCATATAAGTGCTCTGTAACTGCTATACTTAGGATGATTTACTATATATAAGAGTTTGTTAGATATTTAGAATAAAAGTAACAGGATTATTTGTATCAATATTATAGAAAATCCTTCTCTTATATGAAACTGAGGTTAAGTAAAAACTCATAGTCATTTTAGCTTTCAAAGAAACAAAAACGCCTAAAACCATGATCCCAGGAACTATATTAAAAAAATTACCAGTTGCTAACTGGAGTAAGTATAATTCTAGGAATTATAGTTTAAAAAACTACCATATTGTTAATTGGCTCAGATATAGTTGTCCCACTTAACATTGACATCAACAAATATACCTAAAACATCAGTAATTCTTGGGATATGTTTTGAAAAATTATCTCTTTGTTAGCTGGAAAAAGTATATAAGAGAGAGTGCGTATTTTGTTAAAATTTACGCTTGCGAGCTGGTGCGAGTATCGAGCGCATACCAGAGTAACAATAGATTAGCTTTTTAAGCTATGCTAGTTGACTTTGGTATCAACAAAAATACCAAACCCAATGCAATTCCTTAAAATATATTTTAAAAAATCAATCTATTGCCAACTAAAATCAGTATACTTACACTATACCCTCTCCAGTTAACGAAGAGATAATTTTTTAAAACATATCCCAAGAATTACTGATTTTTAGGTATATTTATCGACATCAATGTTAGCTGGAACAGCTATAATATTAAAGTCAAGTGAATCAATCATAACCTCTCACTTCTAAAAACGATGCAACTAAACACATCACCGTGATTTCAAAATCAACTTTGTTCTAGAGCTCTTTTATAGATTTCTAGCAATTCTTCTGCCATTTCAATATCTTCCTGCTTTTTTTTTCGTATTTTAATGAGCTGTTTAAGCACGGAAACCTCTAGCCCCTGAGCACGAGCATTGTCGAAAACTTCTTTAATTTGGGAAGATAATTCTAATTTATCCGCCTCAAGTTTCTCAACTTGGGATACGGTTTGCTTTATTAAACCTGCTGAAACTGTAATATTTAACTCACTCATATTATTTTATCCTCATCTTCGTCATCGTCTTTGTTGTTACTACTTTTTAATCCTTCCTTAAAAGATTTAATTCCCTTTGCGAGATCCTTCATAACACTTGGCAGCTTTCCCGCTCCAAAAAGCACCAAAACTATCAACATAACGATCAGAAGGTGCGACAAACTTATTCCCATATTTTTACACTAAATTTACCACTGCAGTCACAAACCAGATTGTACATTCCCCCTTCGAAATAGTAAAGCTGGAAACACATTATAACAAAACAAAACACATAAGCACACTGAGGGGAAGGATAATGACAATAGACCAACCAACGTACCCCAAAAAAGATGGCATTTTTGTTTTATTTTTAATAGCTATAGAACGAACCATCATGTTTGGAGCATTTCCTATGTATGTCATTGCCCCCATAACAACCGATCCAATTGAAATAGCCTTTAAAACATCTGGGAAATTTTTCATTAATTCCTGAACATCTCCTCCAGATATATTGAAAAATAATAGATATGACAGAGCGTTGTCTAATAAAGAGGAAGCACTCCCACATAACCAAAAATACGATACTGGACCATTACAAATTTTTGATATAGATTCATTATATTCTTTAAGGAGAAATATAACGGGTGCTATAACCATAAATATTGTAAAAAATGTTAACGCTACCTCTTTGAAAGGAGCAAAATCTATTTTTTCTTTGCGCTTTAAGATAGAAATAAAAGACATAATCAGTAATATTAAGGTTGTATATTTAATGTCATAAAAAAGAACAAAGGCAGAAAATAATATACATAAAAAATTAAATACGCTGCTTTCTCCTAAACAAATCTTATTCGTTATTCTCGCTTTTTGAACAACTTTTTCTTTTTTAAGGATAAAAGAATCTATAACACCAAGAACTAGCAAACATGAAAATACGTAAAAAACCCAACTGCTAAATAAATTTTTTAGACACCAGAAAAAATTTACTCCATGCAGGTATCCAAGAAGAAGAGGTGGATCCCCAAGTGGGGTTAAAAGACCTCCTATATTAGAGACAAGAAATATAAAAAAGACAACTAAATGTGCTTTGTATTTTCGGTTCTTATTCATATCTAAAAATGGTTTAATAAAAACCATAGAAGCCCCTGTTGTACCAATAAGAGAAGCAAATATACTGCAAACAAACAAAAATATAATATTGTTTAAAGTTGTCGATTTAGCATTTAGTTTCAAGCTAATGCCAGTACTTAGTATATACAAAGTGAATAAAGTTATTATAAAAGGAACATAATCCTCAATCATAGTGTGATAAAACAAATTTTTTGATTCACCTTTAACTATTAAAACAGTAGTTACTACAGCAATGGCTGTTGTTGTAAACAAAAACTTTTTTTCATATTTACGCCAAAAATTTTCAAACAATAAAGGAGCAAATGTCAGTAGCAGCAAAACTACCACTAACGGAGACATTAAAGCGACTATTTGAATAGTATTCATCTTCGTTTACTACTAATTACATCTAATTTAAAAAATGTAACACTGAAAATAACATAAAATATTACACTCAAAATAGACATTATTTGAGAATAATCTTGATCACCAGTCTCAATACTTAAAAAATTAGAATTTTGTTTTGAAAACGTGTAGTGTAAAAGCAAAGACCAAAACAATAAAAGCAAAATAAACTTTGTCCTTGAAAAGGTTTCATTTTTTAAATGTTTCCCATTACTAGCAGCAATAATCAAAAATACAGAAGCTAATGAAATAGAAGTAAGGAGCAAAACAATCCCTATAATTTGTGCATTCGTTTGAATCAGGAATAGAGTCGTAAAACCACATATAGATAAAAACCAAAGAACTGCATTAAGTATATTTTTAGACAACAAACAGTTTAATGCAGATAATAATATACAAACCGCAGTTATAATAAAGATAAGCTCATCGTTAATACGAATCATTTTGCGTGTGGCTAAATGTTTTTTTTTAAACTAATATGCATTATACACTGTTTCCTTTTTTAGTATCTATGTTATATGATAGAATCTAGTAAAATAATCCAGTATAGCCACCAGAAATGTATGAACATTTTGCTTCACAAAAATGATCTGCCAGATAACATCGAAATCGATAACAGTGGTGGTTGTTCTGTTGCAATAGATACAGAAACGATGGGACTCATGCCCCACAGGGATAGATTATGTTTATTGCAGTTAAAATGTAGTAATAGTGATGTTTGTCACCTTATTCAATTCGAAAATTTCAAAAATTCTGAAAATTTAAAATCTATTCTTGCTGATGAACGTATTTTAAAGATATTTCATTATGCTAGGTTCGATATGACAACGATATACCAACATATTGGCGTAATGCCGAAAAACGTATATTGCACAAAAATTGCCTCAAAACTTTCTCGCACTTATACAAATAGTCATAGTCTTTTGACACTTTGCCAAGATCTCCTCGGGATTCTTATTTCGAAAGAAGAAACCTGTACGGACTGGGGAAATAGTAATTTAACAGAACTTCAAAAACAGTATGCCGCAACAGATGTATTATACCTCCATGAGATTAAAAATAAGCTTGATACTATGTTAAAAAGAGAAGGAAGAACACATATGGCAGAAAAATGTTTTAACTTCTTAGAAACCAGAGTTTTGTTAGATCTTATGACATACGAATCATATGATATTTTCAGTCATAGCAGTTGTAAAAGTGCTGTAGAATTTTAGCCGCATAAATGATAAACTTTAATCGTTAAGTCAAAGTTTTTGTTTTTATTATGAGATTTTTAAGAGTCATCTTGAATGTGTTACTGGTTCTTACCACAATAAGCGTTTGGGAGGTATGTCGCAACGGGATATGGAATGTAGTTAATTATTCCCCGCAAATTGCAGAGAAAATTATCAGGCCTTCTGCCCAAAAAAATGATAAAAAACAAGTCACTTCTTTAGAAGAGAACATACCACTACCCTCTTCTGCCATTTCATCCCTATCGTCCTCCTCGGAATTTTCCTCATCTTTCCAACAACAGACTGCTATCCCTGTGGTCACAGAGAGTAGCGACATAAACAAGGATGATGAAATAACCCCCCCATCTCTTGAAAAAGGATTCTCTGACATAGTTAGGGGGGCTATGCATTCCGTTGTTAATGTTTCTACAATGCAAATTATCAAAGATGAGTCAGTTCCTGAAGGTATGGAAGGAATGTTTAAAGACTTTCCATTTGAAGATCTTTTTAAAGACTTTTTTGGTTTAGCTCCAGAAAAAAGTAAACCAAGGCGGAGTAACTCTTTAGGATCCGGTTTTATAGTAAGAGTGGATAAAGCTGCTGAAAAAGCCTACATCGTAACAAATTATCATGTTGTTGAAAAAGCAAAAAAAATTGTATTATCCCTTTATGATAAAACTGAAATTCCAGCAGAGACTTACGCATATGATCAACGGATAGATGTTGCTGTCCTCTGCATAGATACAAAAATTTTAGGAAATAATGTTAATAAATTGGTCCCAATCACTTGGGGGGATTCCGATTCCCTCGAAGTAGGCAATTGGGTCGTCGCAATTGGAAATCCTTTTGGCCTTGGAAATACTGTAACCCATGGCATCGTTTCCGGGAAAGGAAGAAATATTAATATCGCGGGAAAGTCTTCTCTTAGCCTTATAGATGAATTTATACAACATAGTGCTCAAATTAATATGGGGAATTCAGGCGGATGCTTGCTCAATATGAAAGGAAATGTCGTTGGAATTAATAATGCGATTTTTTCCATGAGCGGAGGAAATATAGGTATAGGATTTGCGATCCCTTCTAATATTGTTAGCTATACTGTTGAACAGTTAATAGAGAATAGAAGAACATTTCGTGGCTGGCTTGGAGCAGAAGTTCAACTCTTAACGCCAAAACAAGCAGAGAGCGTTGGAATAGACACTGGCCAAACATTAGATGGATCACGGATTTTTGGAGCTTTTGTCGCTAATGTTGTCCCCAATGGCCCAGCAGAACGAGCGGGGATTAAAAGAGGTGATATAATCCTAGAATTTAATGGGACAAAAATTACTGAAAGGAACAGTTTACAGAAAATTGTTGGAGCTTCGAAAATTGATTCTACTGTTAAAGCCAAATTATGGCATCAAAATGAGGGGGACAAAGGATGGAAAGAAACTACTGTGAGTATCAAAGTTGGTGATTTTGAGGAAGCGATGAAAGAAGGGATGATAGACTCTTCTAAAACAGATTCTCTTGGTACTAAAAAAGAAGAAGAAGAGATTCCCGAAATTGGTATAACCATATCCAAGATTCCTGAAAAAATGAAAGGGGCTATCGCCGAAGAGTTTTTCGACAATATTCTGGTTACCAAGGTTGATGAAACAAAATTATCTACCTTCTTTGAAACTCTGTTCATTCCGGGAGATATAATAATTAGTGTTAACAATATAAAAGTCACAACTGTGGAAGAATTCCAAAAAATAATAAAAAACATTAAAAATGATAAAACTATAAGGACTAGACCAATTCCATTTTTAGTTGTCCGGGGGAAATCGATGGTTATATTGGCAACTAGTATAAATTTTGATAACAATAGCAATGGAAGTTCCACAGAATCCGTTTCACCCCCTAAAGTTACGGAAATACCGAATAGTCATAAAAAAGAATAATTTTGTGGAATTAATTTCTTCCCGTCTAGATGTATTTGCTGTGTATTGCTTCACATTTTTCAGCAACGTACACATATCGAATGTCTGTTATTTATAGTTTTGGTTTAAAATAACTGATGAAAAATTGTACTAAAGTAGTGGGAGGGCTCCAATTTGAATGGATCCCTTTTTATTTACGAGAATTTCATAAAAGCAGCGATAAAAACATTGTTTTTGTCACATCTTCGGCAAAAAATCTTTTATATTTCAGTAAATTTCAAGAGAATTTTATAATTCTCCAAGAGGGGAAACGACTATCTCGTGTTGCTGCTTTATACCAATCTCTAACTATTGGAAAACATATAATTTTCACAACGTTTCCAGCTATTGAACAAAAGACATCTCCTATTGAATATTTCTTAGAAACATTCCAGATTATCTTACATAAAACAATATCTATGGCCCTCTTGCAGAGAAAATTGTTTGAATTCGGCTATGTACGAACAGAAATCAGTGAAACTAGAGGCCAATTTTCTGTTAGAGGGGGGATATTTGATATATTTCCAATGCTCAGCAAAGTGCCGTATCGTATTGAATTTTTGGGGGATACAATAGAGTTTATCAAACCTTTTGATGTTAAAACTCAGATTTCTGTAAAAGAAAACATAGATAAGATAACAATAACGAAAGCTAAAGAAATCCTTAGTAATTTTACTTTTATGGACTATTTAGATCCTCAAAATACTGTTTTTATTTATGATTTCGGAGTTATGGAAAATGATATTACAAAAGAGTTTGAAATTGTAAAAACCCAGCCATTTCGCAGTAATCAGGAAAACTATGCCATTCAAAATAACTTTAGTGGAAATATTAGAATTGACACGGGATTAGAAGAATTTATATCCGATACTAAAAAACACGAAAAAAATATAATTTCAGTTTCTTCTTGTGGAGCAAAACGTATTATTTCCGAAATAATTAGACAACAACGAGGACGACAAGAGTTTCCAATCCTAAGCACTCCTCTCTCTTATGGTTTTATTAGAGAAAACACTGCAATTTACACTGAAAAAGAACTTTTTGGATATATTCTTCGAAATTCGTATAAAAAATCTATTAAAAAGAACATTTTTAAAAATTATTCCGGAATGGAAGTTGGAAGTTATGTAGTCCATAAAAATCATGGGATTGCTATTTTTAATGGGATTACCAACATCGATATTGATGGATTTCCCCATGATTTTCTAAGTTTAACCTACAAAAATAATGATAAATTATTCGTCCCCGTTGAAAATATAGATTTAGTATCAAAATATGGAATAGAAAATGAGAACATCGATATCGAATGCGATAGGCTGGGAGGAACTGCTTGGGCGAAAAGTAAGGAGAAAATTTATAAAAAACTACTAATAATCGCGGAAGATCTGTTGAAAATAGCAGCAAGAAGGAAACTTCAAAAAATTGAACCTATTGTAATTTTTGAAGAAGAATATGAAGAATTCTGTAAAAAATTTCCATATATGGAAACAGATGATCAAATTTCTGCAATAACCGATGTTATAAATGACCTAACCGATACAGTCCCAGCAGATAGGTTAATTTGTGGAGATGTGGGATTTGGAAAAACAGAAATTGCAATCAGGGCTGCATATTTGGTTGCTTCTAACAAAAAACAGGTTGTTATTATAGCTCCAACAACAATTTTAGTCGAACAACACTACAAAAATTTTATAAAAAGATTTGAGGGATTTGGCATAGAAATATGCAAAATATCTAGATTTTTAGACGCTAGAGAGTTAAAAAATAATATAGAAAAAATAAAAAATGGTGAAGTTGGGATTATTATAGCTACCCATGCGATTTTTTCAAAAAAAATTCATTTTAAAAACCTAGGGATGCTTATTATAGATGAAGAGCAGCACTTCGGAGTTAGACAAAAGGAATTTATAAAATCTATAAAAGATGACATCCACGTATTTACTATAACAGCGACCCCAATCCCTCGTACTCTTCAGATGGCAATTTCCGGAATTAGAGATCTTAGCATTATTGCCTCTCCTCCGCCGGATAGGCTGAGTGTTAAAACATATATTACAAATTTAGGTGATGATATTATTAAAAAAGCTATTACAAATGAGCTTGATAGAAATGGGCAGGTTTTTGTTGTTTCTCCTCGTATCGAGTTTTTAGAAAAAATTTATAAAAACATAACGAAACTAGCGCCAACTGGAACTAACATAAAGATAGCCCATGGAAAGAGTATAGATATAGAACAAACTATAGCGAAATTTTGTGATGGCAAAATCGATATTCTTGTCTCAACTAACATAATAGATTCTGGAATAGATATTCAAAATGCAAATTTAATAATAATTGAAAGGGCTGATATGTTTGGTCTAGCCCAGTTATATCAGTTGCGAGGTAGAGTGGGCCGGAATTCCGAAACCCAAGGATATGCGTATATGTGTATTCCTGAAAAAATCACCCCATTAGCCCAAAAAAGATTGGAACTTATAGAAAAATTGGAAGAACTCGGCTCTGGATTCAGTTTATCCGCCCATGACCTTGAAATCAGAGGGGCGGGAAATATAGCTGGAGATGAGCAATCCGGGTATATTCGAGAAGTAGGAATTGAACTATATCAAAATATGCTTGAACGAGCAATTTCTATGAAAGATAGCGACCAGATATCCCCACAAATTAGTATCGGCGTCCCAATTTTAATACCGGAAAGTTATATATCTGAAAACAATCTTCGAATAAGCATGTATAGAAAAATAGGAGATTTAAAATCGTATGCAGACGTAGAAAATCTAGAATTTGAATTTATAGATAGATTTGGAAATATTCCCGAAGAATTATCTAATTTGTTTAATGTTATTAGAATAAAGCTTAATTGTATTAGAGCTAATATAGACAGAATTGATGTTGGGAAAAATGGATTTAGCATTTCCTTTGCTAATAATCAATATGAAGATCCAAAAAAACTAATATCACTTTTGGATAATAACAAAGATACCGTAAAATTGCGACTCGATGATCATAAAATAGCTATTACCAAACAGTGGAAAACTCATAATAAAAGGGTGGAAGATATATTGAAAATAACTAAGTTTTTAACATTACCTAAGTAATATACTCATAAATATTATTTTTTTAATTTTTAGATTGTATTTTACTTTTGAAATATGTATTATATTAATGTAAGTATTTTATTGAGGCGTAACTCTTATGAACAAACTCACGTATAAAGTCTTAATTATACTAGGTTTTCTTGGTACAAATAATTCTATTAGTGCAGAAATTCTTGACCCAAGAGGTGAGAGAGAGGAGATACCAACATCCAGTGCAGAGCTTTCCAGAAACTCAGAGAGTATTAGGGAGGATAGTATTATTTATAGTATATTGGAAGCAGAAAAAAGAATTCAAAAAATCAATGATTTACCAACAGAAGAAGAAAAAATATCTGCAATTCTTGATTTACCACCGGAAGAAAAAAAACATGCTGAATTCCATTATATAAAGACAGGAATGATTCCTCCTTTCCTACCTTTTAGTGATACAGACGATAATTCTCTCTTTCGTCCTGATACAAAACTATTAGCCCCTCCTTCAGTAGATGTTCGTGAACGGTGTAAACAAGCAAACGAGAGATTTCGAAAAATCAATGATTTACCAACAAAAGACGAAAAAATATTTGCAATTCTTGATTTACCACCGGAAGAAAAAAAACATGCTGAATTCTATTATAGAAATATAGGAATGATTCCTCCTTTCCTACTTTTTAGTAATATAGACGATACTTCTCTCTTTTGTCCTGATACAGAACTATTAGCCTCTCCTTCAGTAGATGTTCGTGAACGGTGTAAACAAACAAACGAGAGATTTCGAAAAATCAATGATTTACCAACAGAAGAAGAAAAAATATCTGCAATTCTTAATTTACCAACAGAAGAAGAGAAAAAACATGCTATATTCTACTGTATAGAGGCAGAAACAATTCCTCCTATTTTATGTTTTAGTGATACTTTTGATGCAGATATAGAAACATCGACTATACCAAGTCTTCTATATTCTAGTTCTATATATAATCGTAATACTTTTTCTCAAGTGGTTACAGAACCGTTAGATCTATCTACTTTAAAAGGATTTGATTCTTCTAAAACAAATTATTATAAGTGGTGTGAAAAAGTAAACAAAAAAATTCAAGAAATTAACTCTTTACCTGAAGGAGAAGAGAAAAAAAATGCATTTCTTGTTTTGCCTCAAAATGTAAAAATGAGATCTATGTACTACTATGAAAATAAAAAAAATATTCCTTTTCTTCCACTTCCAAACCTATTATCTTAAGGGGCAACGTTTGGTTATATACTAAATTAAAGAAAAAGTAAGACAAAAAAGAGGTAGTAAAGGTTAAGAATATATTGATAACTTTATAACAGTTATCAATATATTTTTTTTAAATAAAAATCTTATAAAGCGAATATAAATACGTTATTTATACTTATTCTAATTAGCAAATTGGTGATTTTTAGGAGCTATTTCTTGTAAAGTTGTTAGAATTTTGGTTTTTTTTTTAGACCAATGTCAATCGGCGTATCTACACACCATATCTAACGTATTGTCATATCCTTAAATACCTGATAGAATCTGGGCTGCATGGTTTTTATTTTATATTGTTATGGCCAATAAGTCGAAAGTAATAATTGCTGGGTTCGCTATCTTCTCTATGCTTTTCGGTTCTGGGAACGTCGTTTTCCCTCTAATTGTGGGGAAGACTTTTTCGGATCATTATTTGATTAGCATCGTTGGATGGCTATTAACAGCAGTTATTATCCCGATTTTTGGATACTTTGGAGCATTTTTATTTGAAGGAGATCATAAAAAATATCTTTCTCCTCTTGGAAAGAATATTGGTTTTTTGTTAATGATTTTACTCATGGCTATGGCTGGACCTTTTGGAGTTATGGGAAGAGGAGTTAATGTGTCTTTTGGAGGGCTTCATGTTGTTTACCCTGAACTCAGTGAAACGTTATTTAATCTGACATATTGTGTTCTTATGACGGTAATTGCTTGGAACCCTGGGAAAGTTGTGCAAATTATCGGAGCTATATTTACTCCACTCAAATTTGGCGGAATTGCGACAGTTACAGTGGGGGCAATGTACTTTGGGATGTCATTTTCTAAAATTCCAACCACTGGAACGGCGTTATTTGGGGCTTTTTATGGAAGTTTAAAATCGGGTTTTCAAACCATGGATCTTTTGGCTTCCTTCATAATGGGTTCTGCTGTTTACGCTTATTTGAAAAAATCTTTGCCACAAGATACAAATAGAATTTCGTTTTTAAAATTGTCAGCTGTTTCCTGTTTGATTGGTGCAATCGCACTCAGCATAGCATACGCTGGACTTATAGTAATAGGAGCTCAATATTCAGGGGAACTTATTGGAATTCCTAACGAATCACTTTTTACCAAAATTGCTTTTATTTCGATGGGAGCCGGAGCATCGCTTTTTGTAGCAATTATTATAGCTGTATGTTGTCTTGCTACCAATATTGGATTAACCTCGGTTTTTACAGATTTCGTCCACGTAGATATATTAAATAAAAAATACCTAAGCAGAAACGCTGTCTTACTGGCCACGGGGGGAATAACATTTGTGATGTCTCTTTTGGGATTCGACCAGATATGCAAAATCCTTGGGGTTATTCTTGAAGCAGTTTATCCTGCCCTTATACTGTTTGTTATTTTGCGTATAGTGTATTTTTTTGTAAAAAAGATGTATAACTAAAATTATTTTTGTTAACCGATAAAATTAGAGATGGATTATAGTTATTCTATTTAAAATTGATATTGACAAATATACCTAAAACATCAGCAATTCTTGGGGTAGGTTTTGAAAAATTATCTTTTCGCTAACTAGAATGAGTATAACTCGCAGGCAAACAAAAACGTAGAAATTCTTACAATTTTCTAAAGGAATATAATAAAAAAACCAACCTATTATAAGTTGGTGTAAGTAGAAAAAAAACAAGTAGTGGGGTTTTAACCCCACTTACATTACGATCAGTTATTTATTCAAGTCTTTATATTCCCCCTCAACTGTTTCCCCTTCTTCGTTCGAAGATGTAGGAGTTTCTGGTGTTTCTCCAGCGCTACTAGTATCATTTTGTGAGTTGTTAGATTGCATATCTTTATACATCATTTCACCAATTTTTTGAGATGATTCCAGAAGATTGTTTATTTTTGCCTGTATATCTTCTTTATTAGTGTCATCTCCAGACATAGCCGTTTTTAAGGTTTCCATATCAGTTTCTATTTTGGTTTTATCTTCAACTGGGATTTTATCGCCATAGTCTTTAAGAGCCTTCTCTGTTGAATTTATAAGGGATTCAGCCTGATTTTTTATCTCAATCAATTCTTTGCGTTTTATGTCCTCAGCAGCATGTTCTTCTGCATCTTTCAGCATTTTCTTTATTTCTTCGTCTGATAAACCTCCGGAAGACTGGATTCTAATTTGTTGTTCTTTATTTGTGGCTTTATCTTTTGCAGAGACATTTACGATACCATTTGCATCTATATCAAATGTAACCTCTATTTGCGGCATACCACGAGGAGCTGGGGGGATCCCCAGCAGGTCAAATTGACCGAGCAATTTATTTTGCACAGCTATTTCACGTTCCCCTTGGAAGACTCTGATTGTAACTGCTGTTTGGTTATTCTCAGCGGTTGAAAAAACCTGGCTTTTTTTGGTGGGAATTGTGGTGTTTTTTTCGATAAGTCTTGTAAAAATACCTCCAAGGGTTTCAATTCCAAGGGAAAGTGGGGTAACATCTAACAAGAGAACATCTTTAACATCTCCTCGAAGAACCCCTCCTTGAATAGCTGCTCCAAGAGCGACTACCTCATCTGGGTTAACTCCTCTATTTGGTTCCTTTCCAAAAAATTCTTTAACCTTTTCGATAACTTTTGGCATACGGGTCATGCCGCCAACAAGTATTACCTCACTTATGTCATTTGCGGAAAGGCCTGCATCTTTGAGGGCAGTTTTACATGGTAATATTGTTCTTTCAATTAAGTCATTAACCAAAGATTCAAATTTTGATCTAGTTAATTTTACATTAAGGTGTTTTGGACCACTTGAATCAGCCGTTATAAACGGTAGATTTATATCGGTTTGTTGTAATGAAGAAAGCTCTATTTTTGCTTTTTCTGCAGCCTCTTTGAGGCGCTGCAATGCCATATTATCTTTTTTTATATCTATTCCAGATTCTTTTTGGAATTCTGAAGCAATATAGTCGATAATTCGGGCATCAAAGTCTTCTCCTCCAAGGAATGTATCTCCGTTTGTTGATTTTACTTCAAAAACACCATCTCCTATTTCGAGTATGGACACGTCGAATGTTCCACCTCCAAGATCATATACGACTATGGATCCAGTATTTTTTTTATCCATACCATAAGCAAGAGCTGCCGCAGTTGGTTCGTTTATAATACGAAGGACTTCAAGACCGGCAATTTTGCCTGCATCTTTTGTAGCTTGTCTTTGAGAATCGTTAAAATATGCGGGGACGGTAATTACAGCTTGAGTTACTTTTTCTCCAAGGTGTGTTTCGGCAATTTCTTTCATCTTTATAAGAATAAAAGCGCTTATCTGGCTTGGGCTATAATCCTTCCCACAGGCGTTAACCCATGCATCTCCGCCACTTCCTGAATTCACTATTTTATATGGAACGAGTTCTACATCCCTTTTGGTCATTGGATCATCGAATTTTCTTCCTATGAGCCTTTTTATTGCAAATAATGTATTTTTGTAATTGGTCACAGCTTGGCGTTTTGCAGGCTGCCCAACTAATCTTTCTCCGTTTTCTAGAAATGCAACGATTGATGGGGTTGTACGCGCTCCTTCCAAGTTTTCTATAACCTTACCAGAGGCACCATCCATAATTGCAACGCATGAATTTGTAGTTCCAAGATCTATTCCTATAACTTTTGACATAACTCTTCTCCTTATTTTAAAAGTTCTAGCACTCTTAACATTACTCTGCTAACAGATTAACATTTATCTTTAATACAGGCAAGATTTTTTTGATTTATATTCCTTATTTTTTTTAGAAGGGGAAATATATTTTAATTAGTATTTTTTAGCGAGAAATATCGGATTTGGAATTATTTGCTGAAATAAATTTCTTAGCCTTGGACTAAAAGTGGGTTGGATGCTAAAATCCATTCATTGATTCACATGAATTATTGAGAACTAATGGGAATAGACACAACTCAAGAGTATATTCTCAATTTCGGACCACATCACCCATCGACACACGGAGTCTTGAGATTGATTTTGAAAATGTCCGGAGAAACAATTATATCGTGTGTTCCAGATATTGGTTATCTCCATAGAGGAGTTGAAAAAATACTTGAGAGCAAAAAGTGGTTGTCTATTATTCCTTTTTTAGATAGATTAGATTACCTTGCTCCTCTCCATAGTGAGCATGCATATGTTCTCAGCCTTGAAGCTGCTTTAGATTTACAGGTTCCACAACGTGCTTTGTATATACGAACGATTTTTGATGAATTAACTCGTATTGCTAGTCATATGGTTGCCATAGGAAGTGCTACCCATGACGTTGGAATGTTAACCCCATTCTTATATAGTTTTGAAGAACGTGAAAAAATTTTGAACATTTTCGATACTTTGACAGGAAGAAGGATGCATCTTTCGTATTATATCCCAGGTGGGGTGATTTCCGATATTACCAGTAAAATAATAGATCGGATAGCGAAATTCATAGAGGGAATCGGATGGTATACGGAAGCGATTAAGATTATGGTTTTGGATAGCAGAATATTTCAAGAAAGAACAAAGGGGATCGGAGTTATATCAAAAAATATGGCAAAGCAATATTGTTTAACTGGTCCAAACGCAAGGGCATCTGGAGTTTGTCGGGATTTACGCAAAGATTGCCCATATGCTGCATACCAGTATGTAAATTTAGATGTCTTGACTTTGGAAGAGGGGGATTGCTATTCCAGAATTTTGATTAGATTTCTTGAAATAGACCAAAGCATTTCTATCATAAAACAATGTATAGAAAAATTACCTGGGGGTAAGTTTCATTATAGTGATATTTTAGGTAAAAAGGTTTTAGACCATCCAGTGAAAGAAGCGATATATTTATATTTCTATAAAAATGGCATAGAACTGCCTCGTAGGACTAAAATTTATAGATCAGTAGAAAATCCTAGAGGGGAAATTGGAATATTTATAGCGACAGAGGAAGAGCAGAAAAAACCTTACAGGTTGCATATTAGATCTCCTAGTTTTGCTAACGTTCAATTACTTCAGGGAACATTGCTGAAAGGGAGTAATATTTCTGATTTAACAGCAATTTTGGGCTCATTAGATTTTATAATGGGGGATTGCGATAGATAAAAAGAATTTATAAAAAAAGACTTCTTCCCATAAAGAGAATTCGAAGGTTTACGATATTCTCTTATATACTCGTGCCAGTTGATTAAACGAGTAATTTTCCAAGCTGTTTCTCCTAGAATTATTGAGTTTTTTGTAATCAAGTATATTTTATGGTATATTATTTAATAATATGTAGACAATAAACAAAAAGTCTGCGATAATAAAGATCGATGTTGTTTTAATAAATTAAAGGAGGAGTTATGAAAAACTCTTATAAAGTATTTAAATATCTCTCAATGGCCAGCGCAGTTATGTTGGTACTAAACTTGACAGGTACAGGCAAGGCCGCTATGGGGGAGGAAAGTGTTAGGATCGATAATATACAAATCATTGATCGTACTACAAATGCAGTAATCCATCCTGATTTCATAGGCGGAAATAAGGTGATCGAAACAGGAACCCAATATATGCGAATCAGTGAAGCGCCAAAAGACCTTTCTGTAGAAGGCTTATTATCCCTTACCAAATTGG
The DNA here is from genome assembly GCA_031269095.1 of Holosporales bacterium. GTDB lineage: Bacteria > Pseudomonadota > Alphaproteobacteria > RUG11792 > RUG11792 > JAIRWI01. The sequence continues at coordinate 28,082 of JAIRWI010000002.1, read as the reverse complement.
TAAACTACGGTCCGCTTCTCAGTGCAAGGGCTTCCGTGTCCCCACTAATCAAAGGTTTGGCAAAAGCACAGGGGCGAACAATCCCGGAGACTGAGACACTTAGGCCTTATGTTTTAGGGGAAATAATGAATGAAGTGGTCCCTGAGAGTCTATCTGACAAAGAGCTCCAGCGAGAAGCAAATCAAAAAATAGACGAAATAATTGAAGGAAAAGTCCTCAAGTACAGTAAAGAGCTAAAAGGGGATATAGTATTAACAAAACAAGCAATAGATAGCATTCCTAGTGGTGTCATCACTGAGTACGGAAATTTAATTACTTATTATAACGCCGAATTAAACGATAAGATGATCCGTAACCTCGTCAATGAAATCCGGGAAACTTTATGGGGATATTTTTCGCAACCATCTTGGGAGAAAGTAGGTTATAAATCACCAGAGCATATTTCTGAATGGAAATAGATAATTCTCAAAGCAACACTCCACTACCGCTTCCCCGCCTCTCTTCATTGTTGTATGGCGGGGAGGAGTGTTTTTTTCTTTGCAACTTTTACAAAAATGACAGCAGTTATACTCAAGTTAGTTGATGATGTTAATTTTTTAAACTATAGTTATTCCAAGAGTTACAGGGGGTTTTTGTATCTTTCTTAACTAAAGTCAACTGGCATACCCATTGCTAGCTGGCATAATAATATACGTGAGTGGAACACCAAAAAAACCATACCCCGCTGTCAGAGCCCTATAATATCTCAAAGGTAACTACGTGATGGTCATAATACCGTTTTTTATGGTACTATGCAGGGGTATGAAAAATAAAAAAAAAGTATTATGAAAATGAATAAATTTAGAAATGGTGTCGGAATGGTTTTGGTTAACGATGAAAAAAAGATTTTTGCCGGCAAAAGATCAAATATAAACACAAAAATGGTTTCATGGTTTCTGAAAAAATCTTGGCAGATGCCACAGGGGGGGATAGAAGGAAACGAAACCCCAGCCGAGGCTATGAAACGCGAGATGCTCGAAGAGGTTGGTACGGATAAATTTCAAGTTTTAGCAGAAACTGAGCAGTGGATCGAATATACAATACCTCATGGGCTTAGAAGACACGATTCATCCTTTGTTGGCCAACGTCAAAAGTGGTTTCTTTTGCAGTTTGCGGGAAATGATTCTGATATAAACATTAAAACATCTGATCACAGCGAATTTGACATGTGGAAATGGATGACATATGGGAATATCATACGTTTATCAGTGCATTTCAAAAGAAACCTTTATATTGAAGTTTTTAAAAATTTCAGGCAGTTTCTAAATAAGTAACTTAGAAAATATTCTTGTTAAAAAGCTTTATACTTATATACAAATCGATTTTCTTAGCCTTTTTTTATTATTTTCCTAAAAAGAGAGCGACCATTCTCTGTTTAAAAACAGCGATATTGGCAACTCCTCCATAGGAAATTATCTTTATTTCCTCCCTTGCTTGTTTCAAGCTAGTACCTCCTTCCAGCCTTTGGATAATAAAGTCGGATTGTAGTCTTTTAAATTCATCTACCGAGGTACTGGAGGTGAGGAGTTCTGCCAAACATAGGTTAAAAGCACTATATTTTCTGGTATGTTGAGATTGTTGTTGTGTATCACCCCTTTCATTCAGTTTCTTTTTTGCTTCGGATATGTGTTCTGTGCCAGAAAATGTTATATACCCGTCTGGGATAAGGCCTGTTCTGGTTGATTTTTTATGGAGTAACTCACCAACCTTGGTATAAAACTCTCGCTCTCCTATGGTTTTTGCAGCTTTATCAAACAGTTCATTAACAACCTTTTCGTTTGCAATTCGTATTGTCGGAAACATTGAAAAAGTAGTAGTAGTAGTAAAGGCATTAAAAAGTCCGTTCAGGCTTGTATTTATGTCTATTATAGGGGTTCCCTCAGTATGGAATAGGTCCATCATGGTTTCTGTTGTAATATTTCCGCGAACAATGAATTCGATCGTTTTTGCTTTGATTTGAGTCCCGCTATAAACTGTATTTCCGATATTAACAAAAAGGTTATCTCCAGTTAATGGTATTGTTTGTTTTTCTAACTTGCTGCTACTACTACTGCTGCTACTACTGCTACTGCTACTACTACTACTACTGCTACTACTGCTACTACTGCTACTGCTACTACTATGCTCTTCATCCGTTATTGGAAATGGGGACAGAGCCGTGGTAAGAGGAATACTGCCATCTCCAAAGGCTACGACACGCGAACCGCTGCTACTGCTAGCATCTTCATCCCCAGATATGGTAGCGGGTGCAGCTATTTTTTCTGTTTCAATGCTGCGTATATCCCCGTCGGTTTTTAACAGTAAAATCCCCAAATTACGCCCAGGTTGTAGCGGTTTTCCCACCTTTTTCCAAATACTTGGAGTCCTTTTGCTGAATGAAATTTCGCCGATATATCTGTCTGTAAAAATTCCCCCAAGAACCGCTAGTGGATTGCCTATTTTTCTTAGATTTTTTAAGGTTGTAAGGTGTACAAGTATTTGTGGATCAGAACTCTCCAAGCCTGGCATATCCAAAAATGTCTCTCTAATCGAAATGGATTTTACTCCCCCATTACCAGCGGCGAATTCTGGATCCATCCTGATTTGAGGATCAAACCGTTCTGATTTTCCGTCCGTTACCAAGTTCTCTTCCCTTCCCGCCATTGATTCTTCCTGTAGGGTTTTCGTACTGGCTATTCCCATGATTTCACCCCTTAGCGATTCTAGATACCCCATACCGGGTTCACTCATTAAATGGTTTTGGAGAAGTATGCTTTTCTTGTTATGTTTCTGTACTTTTTTTCCGTTAAATACACTGACACCTTCGGGGTTTATCACAATACTACCAGAAGTTAATAAAGAATCCATTTCTACCTGAAAAGTATCTGGAATTGGGGCCTGAACTTTACTTGATGTAAACTCCTCACTACTACTAGGGACAGTATTCTCTTCTTCGGTGAATGTGTAATGTTTTTCATCTGATTTAAAGCGATTTTTTACTTCAAATCCTATATTCATTGCAGATACAAAAAGGTACTCAAAATTACCTTCTTCAAAGTGACTTCTAACGTTATCACTGCCAGCGATCATAGTCCATTTTGAATTTCCTCCTGCCAAATTTACCCCTCTTGTCTGGAGGGAACCATCGAGATATAAATCATTTCCTGCGACTACTTTCCCTATATTACTGCTTCTTGGAATGTCCAACCTTATGTCAGAATCTGCCAATATATATCCCGGAGAAGCGCTGAGCATTAGAGGATCAGGACTTGTTTGGTAACCTGTGATTATATACACTGGTTTTCGTACTTGCTTGGTACGCCATTCAGTTTTATGACCTACCACTTCAATTTCCGATCTCACCAAGGCATGTGATTTATCAATAATTTTTATTACACGCTGACACCATTCCTTTATTGGAACCTTTTTTTCATATTTTTCTGTACTTAACACATATTTATTTGAGCCAATGGGTTTTGAAGGATCATATCCAATACTTACACTTTCCGGAGGATATCCATTATCTAGAGTGCTTCCTTTTATTTGGACGGCTCCCTCTGAATATATTATCCCAGCCTGGTTATGCACATTATCTTTACTTGTTATATCAATTAAGTTGATGGCTCTTAACAACCCAGATTCGTTATGTATACCACTAGCCGTGTTTATTATTAGCGTGTGCCCAGAACCTATAAACCCTGTGCTTCCCCATTGTGTATGTTTAATAGGGAATGTTTTAGACTTTTCTGAAGATACGATACTGGCTTGCCTATATGATATATTATCAGCATCATAACACACCGGCCCGTAACTAATATCATAATAAGTGTAAGGAATATTCTCAACGCAAGGGAGGTCCTTTCCCTTATTAATCAAGCTCCCAGTTAGGTTTATTACTATATTTTTAAAAGATCGCAGATGAGCGTATGTATTATCCAAAGTAGCTGCAGATATCATAATATCGTCTTCAGCGAAAATCTTTTTGTATTTAGTGTTTGTAAAGTTACCAGTAGTCTCTACTGTTAATTTCCCTGTCTCGAACTTGGCGCTATTTGTAAAAGACGGAGCATATATTTTAACATGATATGGAAAATATACATCCTTACTAACCACGACTGGATTATCGCTAGTTCTTATTTCTAAAACCTGATCTTGTAAGGTTTTTACTCCTTCTTGAGACGGAATCAAAGTAAAAGGTAATTCATCGAGAGCTATATCACCATGAAAGGTGGAAGCCTTGTAATCCACATTCTTAGCAAGAATTCTCCCAAAGTTCTTAACTTTAACATTGTCTTCTAAAATATGCTTACTAGATGAAGACTCTATTATCCCTTCGTTTTTGTAGTCGTAGGCAATTGTGCTAGCTCCTTTTTCATATTTCAATACAGAATCTTGAAGACCTCTGTAAACTCCATATATTACCATATCCTGATATATTGTATTTTTGTCTTTGACAGCAGCAACTTTTTTTGGAGATATTAACATCTTGCCCTCGTTAAATACGTCTGCTATCTCCAAATACTTCCTGATATTCAATTCTTCTAATTTATGTACAACACTTTCAATAACCCCCTCCGCTTTCCCTCCAAGAGCACTTTTCAAAGCTTCTTCAATAGAAAATTTTTTATCTTTTGATAAAAGTGCTTTTATAGTTAAATTTAGAGAAGCTTTATCTAATTCTCTGATTTGCGGTCCAATTATATCTATTATCACATCAGTGGATAAACTTTTGCCTCGACCTTGAACTTCGACTTTATCCAGTAATTGCATCTCTGCATCTCTGCCGTTGTATATGGTTTCAAGCCCTGCTAGAGCCGTTTTAAACACTGTTGTCCCTAAATTAAAAACCGTTTTTAAACCTATGAGACTCACCCCTTCGTCGACAACAAACTTTGCAGAATGATTTAAAACTGTAATATTTGGCAGGTGAGAAACGGTGCCTTTTAAAAATCTAAGTTTTATTTCATTTATAAGTCTTATTGCTCGTAATCCGCTCAGGTTCGCTCTTATCATCAGATTACCACTAAAACTGTCGAAATCTTCAAGTGGCAGGGAATCAGCTTCTATATGTAGTTTCGAATCCGCTTTTCCTACTAGTTTTTTTAATTTTGGAAGACTATCCGATACAATAACCAAGTTTCCATTACTTTCTATTTCAGCAACCTCTGTATATAGAGCTTTAAATCTACCTTCTCCGACAATTTTTGATGTAACTACCGGTGATAGACTTGAAAAACTAGTTGAAGTGCCTGAAAGCTTTAGCATTTTGCTGAATATTAATTTCGCACCTATTCCACTAGAAAAATTTCCAACTACCGTTCCTGTCTCAGCAATTACTGATCCTTCTTTTATCAGTGCTTTTTGAGTAGGGGAAAACTCAATTATTGCTGATTTTATTTCAGCTTGTTCCTGATCCTGAAGAAATTTTCCACCTCCAATATCGATTTTTCCAGATTTCCCAAGCAATTTGCCTCTATTAATTGCGTTCCCAAATGTTTGTATGCTGAGCCCGATATCTGTTTCAAATTCTCCATTATTTTCAAAAAAGCTTGTTGTTATGATATCTATCTGCGAACCTTGTATTAATCCAGTATTTACAAGCCCGTCTGATTCTAAAATAAGTTTACCAGAAGCCCTAATTTCCGCTTTCTCCGCATTTACAAAACTCGATAATCCACGAATAGTTGTGGGGTTTGCCGCTGTTTCTATTGTTCCATAATTAAATAATTTTCCTCTATTAAAAGACATTTTCTTACTTATACAAAGGTTCCCATTGTTTACAAGCAAAGAATCATCTGCGATCAAAGACTCCACTTTTAAAGATGAATCTTTTCCCAAAAGAAGACAGTTAGTAACAGTATCTGAAGGAGTTTTACTGGAAGTAATAGAAGTAAAATGTAACTCTTTTAGGTTTAGATGGTTGCCTGGCATAACAACGACGGATTCAGATTGCACATGCAAACTATCCTGGTGAATAGTATCCGAAAGTAGAACTGTTCCCTCGAATTTGATTTTTAATGATTCAGTTAATTTTTCTTTCGCTTTGAATACAAGCTGTTTTCCATTTAGCAGAAATGTTCCTAAATCTTTAATATCTAAAGAAAAGCCATGCAAAACCTCTGCATCTGTTTTTTTAACGCTATCAGTTTCTTCTGTTGAATATGTAACGGAAACCTTGTCAACAACCTTTTTCAGAATTATAGAGCCATCTTCTGGTGAGGCATAAACAATTGGAGAACTCTCTTCTCTGCTATCTGAAAAACTCCCGGAACTTGAAGAAGCAATTTCCCTATCCTCCGCCTCCTCCTCTTCATCATTAGGTATATGATCAGCTGAGTCTTTGGTATAAACTGTCTCTTTTTTCGTTATTATATCAGCAAGGTCATCATCCTGTGAATCAATTCCCCCTGTATAGCTTGGAAAACTGGGAGATGATAATAGTAAACTACTCTTTCTAAGAGTTCTGCGAGTTCCCCCAAATTTTCCTCTTAGATGTTTAGCTAGTCTTTGTTCACTATTGGATCTCATCACCGCAGTTGGTATAGCTGCCCGAAAAAGAAGAGAAGTAGTGTCTCCTGTTAGGGGTTCTTGGGAAAATTGTTGATGATAAACGAGGGGGCGGTAAACAGATATCATCTGCATAGGCATAAGTACTGGCTGAAGAGGAAGATCGTGGCCCATATTGCTTGAAAAAGAAGTACTACTGATTTCGACACTATACCCACCGGCGACACTATACCCACCAGCAAATACCGGAGAAATACTCGCATGAACAAACGCAGTAAGCATCAACTTACTCACTTCACGTTTCACTAATTCGGAAAACATACGCGTTACACCCCCATAACAATTACGGGAAAACACGTCTTTCGACATTAGTAGCGTTGCTTTATAGCATCAAGTTGAAAATTTATAATAAATGCTAAATATATAAGTATTCTCATTTTCTAAGTTAGAATCTAATACTTTATTATTAGAAATATATTTGTATGCAATACTTTTGAATTTTTGACCAACTTATCCTTAAAATTTTCTCATAGGATTAAGATCTGTAGAATATGAGAATAGGTATATTAGTTTATAATATGTTTTTTTTATTAATTTTTTATAATTCCCCCTTTTTGTTTATTCTTGTATGTTTTTATCTTTTTTAGAAATATTTTAATTCTCCAAAAAACATAGTATATCCCCCCAAAAACTTGGTTAAATACTTTGTTTGTTATTTTTATTTACTTATCTAAATATACTCATTTAGGTTTACAAAAAATAATTATTTCTCCATTTAATTCCTAATTTTTTAGGCATTTTAAAATTTTTACTTTAAAAACAATTTACAATCAAACAAATTTTGCGACCTATAGTTGGTTAATTCGACGATAAGTAATTTTTGAAATAATTTTCTCCAGAATCATTGAGGTTTTGGGGGGTTATATAGTTGTTCCAGTTAATATTGATATCGACAAATGTACCGAAAATATCAGTAATTCTTGGGGAATAGGTTTTAAAAAATTAACCTATTGCCAACTAGAACGAGTGTATTAAACCAACTTGTTACCATTAGGTATGAACAAGGTCAATTCTGGATCTACTTAAGCAAGCTTACTTAGAAATCTATTTATATCAAAATTCTCAATATCCCCCATGTTTTCGCCAATTCCAACTGCAATAATCGGAATTTGAAGTTCGTTTATGATTCTTACAATTGCCCCTCCCTTCGCTCCACCATCGATTTTATTCAAAATAATTCCAGATATTTTGCAAAATTTATTAAATTGTATAACCTGATCGAGAGCATTTTGACCGGTTGTAGCATCTATTGTGATGTAGGTATAATCCGGGGCATTTTTATCTATTTTTTTTAAAACACTAGCAATTTTATTGAGTTCGTTCATTAAGTTTGTATTGTTTTGTAGTCTCCCAGCGGTATCTATAAGCAATATGTCCTTGTTCGTTTTTGATACAGCATCATAGGCAACACTTGCCGGATCTTGTTTAGAATCTTTTGCTTTAAATGTAAAAGCACCAAGTTTATCGGCTAAAACGGTGAGTTGCTCAGTTGCTGCAACTCTAAAAGTATCGCATGCTGCTATGTCGACGCTTAACCCCTTATTAATGAATAGGTTTGCAAGCTTGGCAATGGTAGTTGTTTTTCCCGATCCATTAACCCCAATAAGCATAATGGTTGTTGGCTTTTTATAAAAATTTGTAGGAATTATCTCTATAAACGGGGTAATCATTGTTTCTATAATCGTTTCTAGAGAAATTTGCGGATCTTTTTGGATTTTTTGGGAAATAATCTCTGCAAGTTTTGGTCCAAAATCCGCTTCAATTAAGGATTCTTCAATATCAAAAATTTTTGTATCTTTAATAGATTTTTTAAAAAACCACATTATTATTTACTTACAACAAGGAAGATTAACATGCCGATGGTACACCTATACAACATAATAGCAAAGAATCCTTTTTTCTCCATAAAACTAATACATGGAATTATTGCTACTATGCTTATAAGTGCGGTTATTCCCATTCCGATCATAGCTATATTTGAAAAAAAGATAATTTTGGAAGTTTTAAATAATTCCAAACAAAGTGAGCCTAAAATGCTCGGAATTGCTAAAAGAAGTGCAAAAAATATGGATTTTTTTCGATCCAGCCCAACCATACGGCATGCCGTTATAGTAATTCCAAGTCTACTTACCCCAGGAAATATCGCTATTGCTTGAAATAAACCTACGATAAAAGCTTTAGGAATTGTTATGCTTTTTTTTGATTTAAGAGGAGATAACTTGTCTATTATATATAAAAATATTCCAAAAAATATACATAATACCCCCATTGTTTGTTTGTCGTTAAATTGGACCACATAATCCCTTCCTATATATCCCAAAATTGTAACAGGTATTGTTCCCACCACGAGATGCCAAAAATATGATTCTTTCAGTCTTCTTTCTTTTACAAAAAATGCCTTAAATATATTGAGAACTTCCTTCCCAAAATATAGCAGGATAGCTATTAAACTTCCTGCGTGTAATGCAATTTTTAGTGAGAAATTAAAAAAATCTACATCAAATAACTTTTTAGCAAAAAACAAATTAATAGAGGAGCTTATTGGCAAAATTTCGCCGATTCCCTGAACAAAACTCATAATGAGTAAATTTAAACCCTGCATTCTTGTGGCTCCGTTTTTCGATAAAAGTTATTATGTTAAAAAATTACCTTCCTAATATAAAGAGATTATAATGATTAAAACAATAAAGAAAAGACCAGATTTTTTGAAAATTTATGCCAATGGCGTTTCAATTAAAACAAAAAGTTTAATACTCATTTATATGAGATCTAATGGCGAAAAGGTAGTTGGTTATACGGCAAGCAAAAAAGTTGGAAATGCAATTTTGCGAAATAGAGCGAAGAGAAGGCTTAGACATATTGTTCAAGAATTTGAAATTTTACTGCCTAATGATTTCGCATTTGTTTGTATAGCTAATAAAAACACGCCTATTATAGATTTTTCAGTTTTTCACTCTGATTTTTCTTATGCAATAAAAAAAGTGAAGGCAATGACAGAAATCGAGGTCTAAAAAAAATCCTAACGGGCGTATTTCTAAGTTATGATATTTCTTTTAAAACTTAACTATATATTATTAAAAAACACCTTTTTTAATTTAAATAAATTAATTAAAAAACTAAGATTTTGGAAATATTTAACTCACTCCATAACAGTATTGAACGTATATTTATGAAATACATGCATAAGTAATATCCCCTTCTCTTGTGCATATGAAATTAGGAATTTTTTCATATCTTCGTGAATAGACTTTTCTGCGATCATGATTTGTCTTGGAAACACACCATCTTGAGCCAACGTTTTCATAACATATCCAACTTGTCGTACGCTCCCAAGAATTGGAACTCCCTTTATCGCTCTTCCAGTATCGAGTTGGTCAAGCGAAAGTATTCCGACGGGTTCAAAGTTAAACTGGATATCATCATTAGATATAACTTCATTTAAAAAAATATCTATAGAACTCGGAGAACCAATAAGAAGTATTTCCGGAATTTCAATAGCTCTTTCTTCGATTTTTGTTAAAGCATCTATCCTTTTCTGTTTATTAACCCTACTATTATAAAGAATTTTAGTGATAAATCGAGGAATAATGAGAATAATAGCTAGAACAAAAACATTAATAACTAGAACAGAGTATGGAAGAAAATCTTCCTGATTCATTAGCATCATTAGAGGGAAAAAAATTATATTCGACAGAATAACTGAGAAGAATACGGGAATAATATCTTCTACGGAAGTATATTTCCAAAAAGATTGATAGGTTTGAAGGAAAAGAAAAATACTCGAACTAACTAAACCAAATACCAACATATTTTTAATTATATATACGGGGGAATAATCTAAAAAATCCATACCAACTCGTAGGTGAATTGATATAAAAATTGATAAAAAGGCAATAAAACTATCAAAGATTAATATGGAATACGTCGAAATAACTGGGCTCTGCATTTCTTTTTTTTTAGGATTTTTAATAACGAAAATTACAGATAATAAATCTCCGCATTTTTTTGAAATATTATCCAACCACTTTCCAAATTTTGATAGTTTGTTTTCTAAGCTCATAATCTAACTATCCCTAATATTTTTTTGTTAGCTCACAAGTGACAAATATATAGTATTGCAAAAAAAACAACAACCCTAAGATAAAAAACGATACAATACAGCAATTACATTACACGATCGATACAAAATAATGGGCGAGCGAGCTTCATTTTTACGCGTTATGACAAAGGCAGCTGAAAAAGCAGCGACAGCTATCATTAGAGACTTTGGGGAGCTTGAGCATTTACAAATATCCAGCAAAGGTCCCAGAAATTTTGCGACCAGTGCTGACCAAAAAGCTGAAGATCGTATCATGTATATTTTATCGAAGGCATATCCAGAGATTTCTTTTATATGTGAAGAGAAGGGAGTCGAATTCCGTGATAATGAGGATGTGGCTTGGATAATCGACCCGATAGATGGAACCAGTAACTTTATGAGAGGGATACCATATTTCGCAATTAGTATAGCTCTTTCTGAAAATCTCAAAATAACTACGGGCTTAACCCTCGACCCACTTCGTAACGAGTGTTTCAAGACAGAACTTGGAGGAGGAGCTTTTATTAATGACAGAAACAGAATGAGGGTAAGTGGTAGGAAAAATATTTTCGAAGCCGTTATAGCGACGCATACTACTCTTAGCGACGAGGAAATTCTTGTTAAAAACGGAGGAATGATTAGAAAAATGGGAGCGGTATCCTTGGATATGGCCTACGTTGCTGCGGGGAAATATGATGCTTGTGTATTTAGAGATGTTATGTTATGGGATATAGCTACTGGTGTTCTTTTGATAAAAGAATCAGGTGGATTTGTTAAATACCGGAAACACGACAGTGGGAAGTTTGACGTTATTGCCGCTTCTTCTGGTGAGCTGTTTAAAACTATAATAAAATTTTTCAATTTTTGATAATTAAATTATTCTTATTGTCAGTTTGAGGTAATATATAAGATGTATGATCTTAAATATGGATTAAGAGTCTATGAATTATATGACATACATACTAATTGGAGTGTCAGTTCTTCTCTCTATTCTGTTTCTTTCTGGAGTGTTCGATTGTCCAGATTACTTTAGAAGACCTCAAGAATCTAAATCCAAATATTTGCCCAATGAGGTTCGACATAAGCTATAGAGAAAAAACAACAGATGGCAAAATTTGGATGATCGAGCGAAATTACTCCATACCAATTGTCTAATTATTAGTTATAATATATATATACAAAAAACAAAAATTAATTGAATATTGCGATATTAATATAATTATATATTTCAATTATACTGAATTTTATTCTGTTTTCAATACTTCATTATTATTTATCTCATTAAGTGCCAAGTTATATTTTTAATATACTTGTTTTTATTATATATAACATAATATTGTATAAAAAAATGTTAATATTAAATCAATAGTGGCTTTTTTGTATTTGAGAATAACATGAAAAAACAATATACACTTGTTGTGATATTGCTTGCTATGCAATTTTTTACCCAAAGTTATGCAACGACTGAGTTGGTTATCGTACCATCAGACGGCGAAACTGAAAAAGATTTTGCAGAAGTAGACAAAGAATTAAAAAAATATAACAATCCATTTCAAAAATTTTTCCCAGTTGGACTTTTTGCCAACGATCCGCAATTAAAATATTCTATGCCGGAAGATGTTATAAAATCTGGGGAATTTGAAAAATATAAAACAGAAAAAACTTTACCAGCTATAGAATGGCTAGGTCTTCTTTCAGAGAATTTTTGGATTGCTCTAAACAAAAGAAATCTGGGATACGAAAAATTAATTTCATCAGAAATGGAAAATACATTGCTTGGAAAATATAAATTAACCGAAATATCTTTGCCAAAAGTAACAGCAAATAAATACTATGACCTTTGGTTTAGAAGTATTGAACAAATCCAGCTTAATAAAAGATTTTCTAAGGATTTTATTGAACCAACTTTTGCTCCTGTTTCAACTTTTGAAGATCTATACCTAAAAAATCTTAAACAATGTGAAGTAGGATATAGTTTGGCCAAATTTATTACTAACACACCATTGCTTTCTCAGATGATTTCATATGAAACGGTAAAGGATATGGATGCAGGTGAAATTTCTAAAGAAGACTCTCACGATGAAGAGGTTTTGAAAGATAGGCAACAGAGATCGGAAATTAGGCTTTCCCAGGATAAATTAAAAACTAGCTATTCATTATTTGAAGGTACTTTGTCCAAAATTTGTAGTAAGTATGCTGATCATGATTCTTTGACGGGTACTCTATTGGAAATTTCCAAAAATAGATATAAAACATATTTAAAAACTGTATACAATATGCTTCAAACAATAGATATGTCGAAATATAGAATTGTTGATAAAGGACAGACAAGCGAGGGGAATTGTAATACCTGTATGTTTAATTCTATATTTTACCTAGATGTTGATGGGAAAAACATACGGTCTACGAAAAATGGGTCTCTTGAAAAAGCATCCCAATATCTAGGGTATTTAGAAAGCCTATATCAGGATGGAGCCTCTTACGAAGAAGATATTAAAAAACAGTTAAGCGAAATAATGCCTCCGCATGTAAAAAGGTTAATGTTAGGTAGTAGAGATGAAGCAATGTATACTATGGAAGGGACAATTTGGCATGACACCATTTTCCCAGGGAATATATTGCAAGAAATCTCTATAGCTGAAGCAAGTTCCATGGGAATGCAATTAAATTTTTGTATATTTTTCAACTCTCCAATAAGATCTACTGAAAAAGAATTACAAAAAAAAATATTTTCATACTATAGAGGAGGTTGTTTCGCCTCTGTTCAATTTCCAATTATACCAGTGTCGTGCACGCTTTGGCATACGAGGGCTCTCGTTGTTTCTAGTTAAGAGTTAGAAGACGGAACCAAAGGAACATCAAGAGCGGAAAGGCCAAGTAAGAGGTCTATTGCCCTCGTCATTATTTCTTCACCATCGTTTATGGCAATATCTGGGGTTATTCCATTATTGTTTATTTTGTTTCCATTTGGAGTGTAGAAAAATGCGGTAGTAAGCTTTATAGCCCCTTTTCCGGGAATTGGAAATATTGTTTGTAGAGATCCTTTGCCGTACGATTTTTCTCCCAAAATTATAGCCCTCTTATTTTCTCCAAGAGCTGCAGCTACAAGCTCAGCTCCTGAAGCGGAATTTCTATCTATGAGAATAGCCATCGGCACTCCACTTAGTATATCTTTTCCTTTAGCATATATAGAGCGTGTTTCGTCAACATTTCTGGATTTAAAATCGACTATCTTCGTAGAATCTCCTAAAAATAGATCTGCAACCCCTATAGCTTGATCAAGAATCCCTCCAGGGTTGTTACGTAAATCAATAATAACTCCATTTATATTTTTCTTTTGATTTATATTTTTTATGATTTTTTTTAAAGAACTTACGCTTTCTTCATTAAAATACGTAACTTTAATAGTTGCTATATTTTGAATATAATTTACTTTGACTGTTTGAAGTTGAATAACGAGTTTTTTAACCACAACATTAAATTTTTCATTTTTATTTCTAGTTACGGATAAGAGCATCTCAGGTGAAGCATCCGAATTGAGTTTGAGATACATATCTCTAACTGGAATGTTTCCCACTTCCTTTTCGCCTATATGGGTTATAATATCTCCATTTCGCAATCCGGCGGTAAATGCTGGGCTTTCATCGATAATAGAAACTATTTCTATACCATCTTTAGTTTGCTTTACTTCTATCCCCATTCCAAGGTATGTCCCACGAGCATATTGATTAAAGGCACTAAACTCTTCTTGGTTTATATATAAAGAGTGTTCATCTAAAAATGCTAGCATACCATTTATCGCCCCTTCTTCGAGCTTTTCCCTGGTTATTTCATCCGCGTAATTATTATTAATCTCTTCAATTACTTCTTTTATCAGATTATTTATTGTTATGGAGTCGATTGATAAATAGCTTTTATGCTTATGATCACTTTTACATGAAACCATTACAAGCGTAGGTAACAAAAGTATTATCTTAAAGAGTCGTTCCTTCATTGCACTAACGAACGCTTTGTGTTAAGTATATTATACATATTTTCTCCCAATCAGGTAAACAGTAGAGTTGTCTAAGTTCAAAGACAAACAAAACGACAAATGTGAGATGTTTTTTTAGGGAGCATAAGAGTTATCAATATTTTTCTATTTGAAGAAAAATATTTTTAGAATAAGTATAAAAAAATTGTTTGTTTAATAAGGCATATGTATTTTATGTACTAAACTCTATTAAAACACAGTACAATGGTATAAAGAAAAAAGAGCAATAAAACAAACTAAATTATTACAAGTTACTAAAAAAGCTATAAACATAGTTATTTAAAAAAACATAGATAAGTATAATACATATAATTTTATTAGAATTTAGAAGCCAATGGAGTATATTAATAATACTCTAAAGATCCGTTTCAAAAATATATGAACATACATATACCTCCTCTTGGGATTGATTTTACAGTCGCAACATAGTAGACTCAGATTCGAAAAAGGTTGTTATGCCGTAGTGGCTTAGTGGTAGAGCACTCCCTTGGTAAGGGAGAGGTCGTGGGTCCGATTCCCACTTACGGCACCATTGCGTTTTGCAATTTATAAGAGTTGTTCGATGGGGGTATAAAAAAATGACCAAACATTTGGGCGTTACGGGATTTGTGGTTTATGCCATTCTGTGTAGTGTTGTATAAAAAAATATTTTGCTAAATGAATAATCAAATAACTTTTGGGGGAACAGTTCTTCCAAGTAATGTTTTGCTTGCTCCAATGGCAGGGGTGACCGATCTTCCGTTTAGAAAAATTGTCAGAGAATTTGGGGATTTTCTAGTATTTAGCGAAATGATTGCTAGTAACGCTGTTATAAGGCATGTGGCAAGAACATACCAAATGATAGAGGGATCTGAAGATAAATATACTTCCATACAGATAGTTGGATCAGATCCAAATATAATGGCAGAAGCGGCTAAACTTAGTCAAAATTTGGGAGCACACTTCATAGATATAAATATGGGATGTCCTGTAAGAAAAATAATCAGATGTGAAGCCGGTTCGGCCCTTATGAAAAATGAATTATTGGCGAAGGAAATTTTTGAGAAAGTAGTTAGAGCAGTAACAATTCCAGTTAGTTTAAAAATTCGATTAGGTTGGGATAAAGAGCACCAAAATGCTCCAGAAATTGCCAAAATAGCAGAAAATTCTGGTATTTCCATGATAACGGTTCATGGCAGAACGCGTTCAGAACTATATTCGGGAAAACCCAATTGGAAGGCTATTAGAAACGTCAAAAACGCCGTAAAAAACATCCCAATTATAGCGAATGGAAATATTATCGATCTAGAAACTGCAAATATATGTATTAGAGAAAGCGGAGCTGATGGGGTTATGATTGGTAGAGGATCTCTCGGATCTCCTTGGATTCTTAGAGAAATACACGATAATTTTCAGGAAAAATCACAAAAAATAATATCCTTAAATAAACTTGAAATAGCCAAAAGGCATATATCATATATTATGGATTTTTACGGAGAAAATAGAGCTATTTTTATATGCAGAAAGGTTCTTATGTATTATAGCAAAGGCGTTCCTGATGCTTCACTATTTAGGAAACTAATCACTGAAGTATCAACTGAAGCTGAAATTTATAACATATTAAGAGCTATGTTTGAGGAGTAAATCCCCTAGCGACTAAATACATTTCGACAGATTCTTTTCTGCTAGATTTTGGTTTAAAATGGTTAATTTTTTTAAAATATTTTTTAAGTTCATTGAGGAGGGAATTCTCTGTCCCTCCTTGAAAAACCTTTACAACCATATCTCCTCCCTCCTCAAGAAAGTCCTTAGAAAACTCAAAAACCTCCTCAATAAGGGTCATTATTCGTACATGGTCTACACTTTTTATTCCACATGTCGATGGTGCCATATCACTTAAGATTACATTTGATTTTGTTGCGTTTAGCTGATGTTTGATGTATTCAATTGTCGATTCATCCAAGAAATTCCCCATAATAAAATCAACATTAGAGATCATGTCCATAGGAAGCAAATCTACTGCTATAACTTTTTTGCATTTTGATGAGGCAATTTGGGACCATCCCCCCGGAGTTGAGCCAAGATCTATTACTATACGATTTTTCTCAAGTATTTTAAATTTGTCATTTATTTCAAGGAGTTTGAATGCTGCTCTCGATCTATATCCATTTTTCTTGGCCAAAGCAACGTACGGGTCCTTCATCTGCCTAATAAGCCACCTTTTGGAGGACTCCTTCATCTTTTTATTTTTTATAAAAGTTTTATCAAACATTGTGTCTAGAATCCAAAAAAAAAAAGTAATCTACAATGCGACGGATGAGTAACTCCTAGCACAGTATTTTCCCAACTATTATATCCAATAGAGCTGAGAACGCTATATGCTAGTTCCTTAATTTTAATATTTTTAACGAACAATCTTTAATAGGAGACAATGTGTATAGTTTAGCAAAATCAAAAAAAACACTCTTTTATCAAAAAGCTCTATAATTTATGAGATACACTATAGTTTGTATGAAAAGGAGGTTCCGAAAAATCATGAGAGAAATAGTTCTAGATACGGAAACAACTGGGCTTCGTACTAAAGATGGGGATAGGATAACTGAGATAGGATGTGTTGAGATTTTTGACAAAAAGTTAACTGGTTTGAAATTTCATACTTATGTTAATCCAGAAAGAGAACTTTCAATTGCTGCTATGGAAATTTCTGGTTTAACTTATGATTTTTTAAAAAAGTATAAAACATTTGATGGAATTGCAGGTGAATTTCTTGATTTTATAGGAAATGATAGACTTGTTATTCATAATGCCCCATTTGATATGGAATTTCTTAATTACGAACTAAATCGTGCCGGTAAACCTACAATCAGGAACCATATTATTGATACCCTAGCTGTAACAAAACAAAAATTTCCTGGGTCTCCTGTCACTTTAGATGCGCTTTGTAATAGATTTTCTATTGATAAAAGTTCAAGAACTAAACATGGAGCTCTCATCGATGCCGAGCTTTTGGCTCATGTTTATATTCTTATATCAGTTGAGGTTACACAACGAAATATTTTTAGTGTAGCAGAAAATGAAAACGAAGCTGAAACCGCTTTTGAAAGCTACGTTTACCAAAATATTATCCCTGCAAGAAACTTCGAATTTTGTCAAAAAGAACGTGAATTACACGACATTTTTTTAAAAAAAATCAAAAAACCTCTATGGAATAATCCACATTCTTAGTATTGGTAATTACCCAATCTTTAATTATTTTATCATTTTCAAATAATATTAATATTTTATTTTTTATTTCAATATTATATATATTTAACCAATTAACTTCATTTTTATTTAACATCGTTGTATCAATGAGTTTTAAGCAAAATGGAATATAGTTTATCGTTTGGAATTCTACTCTGTCTGCTAATTCTTTAGAAACCCTAGAAAGCAGCATATTTTCTAATCTTATGCCATATTCCTCTGTATAATACCCAGGTTCTACCGTTGTCACCATATTTGCCACAATCTCATCATCGCTATTTCTGGAAATATTTGGTTTTTCGTGAACTGCTCGATAGTTTCCAACTCCATGTCCGGTTCCAAACACGTAATCAAATCCATATTGCCACATATAATATCGACAAATTGCATCAAGATTATGCCCTTTCGTTTTTGTTGGAAATCTACAAGAAGAGTAAAAAATAAGAGATTTTAAGACAGATGTATATACTTTTTTGAAAATTTCTGGTGGATTTTCCCCTAAATACATCGTTCTTGTCATATCCGTTGAGCTATCGATAAAATGAAAACCGGCATCGAATAAAAAGAGTTTATCCTTTTCTATATATATATCCCCCTTTGGATTATAGTGAACAACTGCTGTGTTCCTTCCAGAAGCGCATATTGGGTTAAATGAAAAATTGATAGCTTTTTCATTAGAAAACATAGAAATAGCTTCTCTTTCGGTGATTTTTGAGCCATTTCTAACGAAATGATCAATATATGCTAACATTTTTATGAAAGAGGTTGAGGCTTCATAGGCTCCTCTCTTATGCGCGTTGATCTCAGATTCAGTTTTTATCCCACCGTAAACGTATTTATAATCAATAAATTTACAGTCATTATTTAATATAAAAATAGATGATACTGAAGAAAAATCTGTTTTTATTTTTAAATTTTTATATTCTTTTAAATTATTATTAGATAATACTTCTGCTTTGTTTGAAGTTATAATAGCTGCTATATCTGCAAGCGGACTATAGTCTTTTTCTAGTTTTTGTTTCCTAATCCCAAAAATCCACGATACTGTGTTTTTATCTGTTATAAGGATTGCTTCCTCTTTGGTTATGTTTTTCCTAACTATTTCTAGTCTTTTTTCAAGATTTTCCTCAGAATCGGCAACAAATAACGTATTAACTAACTCATTATCACAAGAAGTTATTGATCGGTATTTTAATACCGGATGTATCTCAGTAGTTTTGAGTTTTATACCTGCAGCAATCATACTTAGGTAAGTTTTGTATGTATGAGAATTCGTTGGGAAAAGGAGAATTTCCCCATTTTTCATTAGTTCCTTAAGAATTCCAATTACAGTATATTCAGGGTACGTTCTAACTTCCCAGATATTTTTATCAACCTCTAACAGAGCCTGTGTTTTATATCTTCCGTCGACAGATAATATACCTTTTTCCCCAGAAATAACTGCAACTCCATTCGACCCAGAAAATCTGGAAACTATTTCCACATCGGAAATTTCATGTCCAGAGTTATCAAACAAAGAACAATTCATTGGAATAATGGTGGTATCAGCTCCATAAACTTCTTTGAGTTCTTTTCTATAAAGATTTATATCAAACATCTTCATTACTTTAAGCGACATTTGGTATATATTATCATAAACAAAAGCAATGGTAATTAGGTGAATACATGTTTAAGCCAATATATCTGGATTATGCAGCGACGACCCCGTGTGACGAAAGGGTTTTGGCGGAAATGTTACCATATTTTGGAGAAAAATTCGGTAATTCAAGCTCATCGCACTATTATGGATTAAGCGCTTTTGAGGATTTGTCCCTCGCTAGAGAAAAGATTGCAGCTATTATTAATGCTGAATTTGATGAAATTGTTTTTACAAGCGGAGCCACAGAGTCCACTAGAATAGTAATAGAAAGAGTTTGTTCTAAAGAAAATGTAATAATAACCTTAAAAACAGAACATAAATCAGTATTTGAATCCTGCAATTTAGTTAAAAACTCTGTGTTTTTAGATGTTTTACCAAATGGCTTGCTAGACCATAACCTATTACGTGAAAACATTGTTAAACACGAGGCAAAACTTGTTTCTATTTGTTTTATTAACAACGAAACAGGAGTCGTCCAAAACGTTAAAGAAATATCAAAAATATGTCATGAACACGGAGCACTTCTGCACATTGACGCAACTCAGGCACTTTGCAAGGTTCCAATAGATGTTAAAAATCTTGAATGCGATTTTATAAGTGCTTCTGGACATAAAATTTATGGTCCTAAAGGGGTTGGGCTTGTTTATTTTAATAGAAAACACTATAAACTTATTAAACAAAAGGGCGAAACTAATGCTGACCCAGAATTTGGCATAAGGGGTGGTACAATCCCAGTTCCTCTTTGTATAGGATTTTGTGCTGCCTGTAATATTACGAATCAAGAAATTTTAGATAATCTTAAGCACATAGAAAATCTTAGGACCATTTTAGTTAATGGAATTAGAAAAAACCTTGAAGAAATCTATATAAACGGAGAAAAC
Source organism: Holosporales bacterium (assembly GCA_031269095.1). Taxonomy (GTDB): domain Bacteria; phylum Pseudomonadota; class Alphaproteobacteria; order RUG11792; family RUG11792; genus JAIRWI01. The sequence goes on along the minus strand of JAIRWI010000002.1, from coordinate 7,644 downwards.
CCCTCAAACTATCCTGGCATTGTTAATATAAGTTTTAGGGGGTGCGAAGGAGAGGCTCTTATGATGGAGGCTTCTAGAATATGTATCTCTTCTGGCTCAGCTTGCACTTCTAACAGGCTCACTATTTCGCACGTTTTAGAAGCGATGAATGTTCTGCCAGATATTGCACAATCTTCCCTTCGTATCTCTATTGGTAAAAACACATCGGAAAGCGATATTAACATTGCAATAGAAGATTTAGTAGCAGCGACAAAAAAACTTAGAAAAATGAGTCCTCTTTGGGAGATGATTAAAAATGGCATTGATGTTAATAGTGTTTTTAAAGATTCTATATGCCATAGGTGATGGTTTATAATTGTTTTACTTAACTTCAATAATATACTCTCTCTCCAGTTAGAGCGAAGAGATAATTTTTTAAAACCTATCCCAAGAACTACTGATGTTTTAGGTACATTTGTCGATATCAATATTAGCTGGAACAGCTATAACAAAAATGCCGAAACTCCCAGTAATTCCAAGGGAGAATAGCTTTAAAAAAACACCCCCTACCGACTAAAATGAATATAAGGTTGTGTATAGATACCTACTTACTGTCAGACAGAATTTCTGGTATGTTTCTATTTTTGAAAAATTGCATTCATGATGTATAGTTAAGCCAATTAACATTAATATTAACAAAAATACCACCCCCTATAATTCCAGGGGGGGACAGCTTTAAAAAAACACCCCTTACCGATTAAAATGAGTATATTAATCAATTACACTACTTGGAATGGTGTTTTTTCTGGCTGGAAACATTGACTGGAAGTTTATTTTACTATACCAGACGCTATATATTTCACTTCCTGTCTTGGGATTAACTGATTTTATAATAAAAGCCACCATATCATTTGTAATCCCTTTAAAACCAGATATCCCGAGGGTTTTATTGCTTGAAGTTGTTTTATTAAAATCTGGATTAGTTTTATAAAGAAACCAATTTCCATACCCATCTTTAACAAATTTTTCCATAATTCCAAGCGTTTCAAAAGGAACAATCCCAAAACCATTTGAGCTATCAATATTGGTCGCCGAAGGTAAGGTTCCTTTAATTTTGGCATAAGCCCCTATTGAATTAACTACAATATCACAGTGAGATTCCGTTTTTCTCAGTCTTTCAATAGATAGATATGAAGATAATTGTGAAACGCAAATAGTAGAGATTATACCAACGATCAAAAGACTAATAGAAACTTCTATTAAGGAAAACCCTTCGAGATACCTTTTCATTACGTTTATGTTTTTGTAAAACGATTTATATAAAATGTTATAGCAATATAAAATATTTTGTTATAAATAACTTTTGTGAGAACAATACAAATTCCAATCTACTCAACGCGGATAACATATGATAGAATCGTGCAGTCTTTATAAATTTAAGTGTTTAAATAGTATGCCGGTTTTTATAACAATGCCATCGCTTAGTCCCACAATGGAGATGGGGAATCTTGTTAAATGGTGTAAAAGTATAGGAGATCAAATTGAGATCGGAGATGTTGTCGCAGAAATAGACACAGATAAGGCAACAATGGAGGTTGAAGCTCTACAAAAAGGAGAGTTATCCAGAATTCTTGTTGAAGAAGGATCCCATAATATTCAAGTTAAAACACCAATTGCAGTTATTAAACAAAAAGGTGACACAGATAAGGATGTTGAAGATTTTGTTCTTTTAAACGCTAGACAATCTCAGCTCTCTGAAAAAGGAGAAATAACGAAAAACTCTGCAACATATGCCGCAGTAACTGACAGAGACGATTCATTAGTTACTACAAAAAAGGGAGATAAGATCTTAGCAAGTCCTCTAGCAAAAAGGATTGCTCTTGAATATGGGATTGATCTAAACACTATCTTAGGCGGTGGATCTGGCCCCGGAGGAAGAATCATTAAAAACGATGTTCTGGAATATTGTGAGTCACTGCCTCATAATAATAACAATATGCCCCCCCCTTCAGAAACTATCTTCACTGAAGAAAGAGCAAGCAGTTTACGGATGGTAATTGCCGAAAAGTTAACTAAAAGTAAGCAAGAAGTTCCGCATTTTTATATGAGCGTAACAGCAAATGTTTCGATGCTTTCGAAAATATTAACCTCTTTGAAAAACAGTCCAAATTTAGATGTCAAAATAACGGCTAATGAGTTTGTAGTGAAAGCGATCGCAATGGTAATGTCCCAAATGCCACAAATAAATTCAACTTGGAACAGTGATGGAATTATCAAAAGATACGATGATGTAGATATATCAATTGCTGTTGCTGTTAAAGGAGGAATATACAGCCCAGTTATAAGAAATGCAGATAAAAAAAGTTTAAAAGAAATAGGTATGGAGATCAGATCACTTGCAGAAAAATGTAAAAATAATACGATAAAATCAATAGAATACACTGGAGGGGGGATAACTGTATCCAATCTTGGAATGATAGATATTGATAGTTTTTTTTCAATAATTAATCCACCTCAAGCGAGTATAATATCCGTTCCAAGGATTATGAAAAGACCAATTGTCGATGATAATGATAATATAGTGGTGGGATATACTTTAACTATTGGTTACGCTATTGATCATAGAATCATTGACGGAATGGATGCAGCTTTGTTTTTATCGCGAATTAAACAAATATTAGAAAATCCAATACAAGTATTTATATTGTAAAAAACAATTTTTGTTGTAATTTATTAAGTATTGATATAATATATAATTATATTCTACTTCATGGTATACGTTATGATCAAAATCTTGTTTATGATTTTACCTGTAGTTTTTACATTATCAGACGGTTATAGCTCTCCTGAACCAAGTTTAGAAAAAAGAAATCCCTATTTTTTAACAAGACCTTTTTCTTCTCCATTTTATTCTGTGACACAATCTTCAATAAGATTATCCCAACTCGCTTATAAAACTAAGATCTCTAATGTTTATGGGGCAGAAACTAAGAAAAAAGCTACTTGGGGGATACCCATAAAAACTCGTCCTATTCTAGATTATTCCGCAAAAAGGGGATTCGGAAGATTGGCCCCCCTTCCAGGGAAACTTAAGACTCGTAATATTCCTAATGAAGAAACTAAGAAAAAAAATATCTGGGTTTTTTTAACAAAACCTCCATCCTCCTTATGTTATTTTTCTGAAGAATCCTCTAAGGAAATACCTCCCGTAACTGATCAATCCAAAACTAGCCTATTAGGATCTCAAGATGAAGTTCTTGAAAAGGAAGGAATACAAGAAACTGAAAATTCTAGTGCAACGGATATCTTATCCGATTCTAAAGAAAGTTTTCTCCTTGAAGAGTCTTTTTCAGAAGAGCAGGAAAAATTAGAACGTACTCTCCAATTTTTAGTAACCTATTCACTATCTATTGGTCACGTATATATGCCGACACTGGAGTTTATTTTGCCAGATATAGTAAAATATTTTAAAGAAAAAGAACAATTAAAGGATTTTCTTAAAACTATGGAAGCCCATTCTCCAGACGAAGATGAAGGCGAACTTAATTCTCTATTAAATAAGATTTCTGAAGAAATTATTGAGGTTGTGTCAAAAGCAGAAGCGAGTTAAGTAGTTGCTATTGTCAGATACACTACACTTTTCGCTCCCTCCTCTTTGAGAGTTTTCGAGCATTCAGAAATGGTGGCTCCAGTTGTTATAACATCATCTACAAGAAGAATTCTTTTATTTTTACAACTAGAATGGGCTATAAATGCTCCTTTTGTATTGTTTTTTCTTTGTTCTATTGTTTTATTTTTTTGATAATCAGTTTTTTTTATTCTTTTTAATTCCGTAAAGCTCAAAGGGATAGTTGATAGTTTTGATATATGTTTTGCTATTATACTCGATTGATTAAACCCTCTCCTAAGGAGTCTAGAAAAATGCAAAGGAACTGGGATTATTGTATCCACATCAGCTATAAGGTCTCCATATCTTTTATACAAAAGATTGGCGCATACTTTGGCAACATGTTCATCTGCTTCTTTTTTAATCCTCATAACAACTTTTTTTGAAATATTATTATATAAAAATAGAGAACGACCGCTGTTGAAATATCTTTCGTAATTTGAACATGTATCACATAACATTTCTTTGTTATACGAGCTATGGAGTAATTTTCCACAACATTTGCAATATGGGAAATCTATAAAAATAATTTCCTTAAAACATTTTTCACATAAAAACGATTCACAAGAAACTTCCTTTCCACAAGAAATACATTTATCAGAAAAAATCCAATTTATGATTCTTTTTATATTTTTCATAATAACTTACAATTTTATTTGTAATTCTATATCAAAAAACAACATAGTTTCATGAAAAAGGTTTCTCTCGCGATTATAACAATATTGATTTTATCATCATGCGATAAACATATAGAAAAAAAGTTTCTATCAAAAGATATAGACCCAAATTCAGTTAAAGAACTTACTAGTCCTATTGAGAATGAATTTAATAGTCCAATTATTGTGAGGAAAAAATCTAATGAACCGGAATTTATAATACCAGAACTTCTTAAACAGAAAGTTTCTATTTCTCTGAATGAAACTTTACCAATAAAAAGTGCTTTATACGAAACTGCCAAAAAACTCAAAATAGATTTTCAAATAGATCCATCGATTAATACGAGCGTTATTTTTTCTGCTCATGATTTGCCATTTATTGAAGTACTCGATGCAGTTTGTGATCTGGCCGATCTGCGCTATACTATTACTGGGAATTTTGTTAAAGTTGTTAAGGATATACCTTATACAAATACATATACCCTACAGTTTTTAAATTTTTCAAGAGATAGCGAAAACAAGATTTCCATTTCAACTGAAGTTTCTTCAGCTCCCCAGGTGACTGCGTCTCCTCAACCTTCAACAACTAGTCGAGATTTATCGGAAAAGAATAGCGTTACATCTTCAAATGGATCATCTTCCTCGACTGAGGGAAATGCAAATAGTAGTGTTGTTGTTAAGACTAAAAATGATTTTTGGGCAGAGCTTGATAATGGTATCAAAGTTATTACAGGAAACGATAAAACAACGGCGTCGTCGTATTCGGTAAACCGGCAGTCTGGGATTATAACCGTAAACGCAAATTCTAAGGTACAAAAATATGTAAAACAGTATATAGATATGGTAAAAAAATCTACAGAAACTCAGGTTCTTATAGAAGCAAAAATTATAGAAGTAACTCTTAAAAATGAATACAAAAGGGGAATAGATTGGAACTTTTTGGCAGGAGTTGTTGATATAAAAAATACGACAATTGATTCTACAACGACGAGTTTTGCAGGGAATTTTAAAGCAACAAATATGGGAACCATCCTCAATGCGCTTGAAAATTTTGGCTCTATGAGAACGGTATCGAATCCAAGAATAACAGCAATGAATAATCAAGCAGCAATTTTAAAAGTTGCTGAGAATCATGTGTATTTCAGGTTAAATTATGATAAGTCTTATGCAACAAGCGAAAATGGACACGATAGCACAACTGTTTCAAGCGAAGTTCATACAGTTCCTATAGGTCTTGTTATGTTTGTCCAACCGTCAGTTGATGTGGAAAATGGAACCATAACACTTTTTCTTAGGCCAACGATTTCAAAGTTATCTGGAACAGTAACGGACCCAGCTGTGGATATAGCTATCCGTTCCATGGAAGATAGTAAGAGTGGAAAGTATGAACCTTCTAAAATTCCTGTAATTGAAGTTCGGGAAGTTTCCTCCGTTTTAAATCTGAAAAATGGAGAGGTAGCGATTCTTGGAGGATTTATGGAAATCCGCTCTTCCAAGAATAAAAATGGAATTCCATTTGCGAAAGACCTCCCAATTTTAGGCAGATTAACTGGAGCAGTTGAAGAAGAAGATCAAGTCGTTGAGCTTGTAATTTTAATAAAAGTCAGGATTTCTAGCGATGATTTCGGAGAAAGAAGGACAGCAGATACAAGATTACAAAGATTTGTTCCAGATCCGAGACCATTTTAGGAAAATCTTGCGTGAATATATATCATATGTTATGATCACGTTCATTGAGCGGGTGTAGCTCAGGGGTAGAGCACAACCTTGCCAAGGTTGGGGTCGAGGGTCCGAATCCCTTCGCCCGCTCCATGTTTTTTAAAAAGAGAGGTTTTATATGGCAAAAGGTCCAGTTATTGCGATAAAAATGCTAAGTACTGCAGATACGGGATATTTTTATGTAACTAAAAAAAATCCTCGAACGAAGCCAGATAAAATGGAAATGAAAAAGTACGATCCAGTTGTTAGGAAACACGTTATTTTTAAAGAAGCTAAAATAAAGTAATTTTATGGGGTTCAACTGTGGTATCGTTGGTTTACCAAATGTTGGTAAGTCTACTTTGTTTAATGCTCTGACTTCAACTGCTGCTGCAGAATCTGCTAATTATCCTTTTTGTACAATAGATCCAAACATTGGGAGAGTAGCCGTTCCTGACGATAGATTGGAACAGCTCGCGAGGGTTGCTGAGTCTCAAAAAATAGTCCATACACAACTCGAATTTGTCGATATAGCAGGAATCGTCAAGGGAGCGAGCAATGGTGAAGGTCTCGGGAATAAATTTCTTTCAAACATAAGAGAAACCGATGCGATACTTCACGTCGTTAGATGCTTCGATGATAATGATATAATCCACGTTTCTGGGAAGGTTGATCCTCTGTCTGATATAGAAGTGATAGAAACCGAGCTCCTTCTTTCCGATCTTCAAAGTGTTGAAAACAGAATTCCAGGATTGGAAAAAAAAGCAAAAGGAGGAGACAAATTAGCAAAAGAGACTTTAGAAAGCTTAAAACCTGTGTACGAAAAACTAAAAGAGGGAAAGGCAGCGATAGAAGCGAATATTGACAAGCAACAACTCAAATCTTTTCAACTTATAACTTCAAAACCTTCTTTGTATATATGTAACGTTGGTGAAAACGATGTTGTCTATGGAAATAAATATACAGAACTTGTGAAAAAAAAATCTAATAATATTGTAATAATTTCAGCAAATATCGAATCTGAAATAGCTATGCTTGATAATGAACCGGAAAAAATCGAGTTTCTAGAAAGCATTGGGCTTCATGAAACCGGACTTTCTAGAGTTATTAAAAATGGATATAGCATACTCGATCTTCTGACCTATTTTACCGTAGGCCCTAAGGAATCTAAAGCATGGACAATAACAAAAGGCACCAGATCCCCTGCAGCTGCGGGAGTTATACATACAGATTTCGAACGTGGATTTATCTGTGCTGAAACAATTTTTTGGGAAAACTATATAGAGTTCGGTGGAGAAGTGGGGGTAAAAAACGCTGGAAAATTGAGGTTAGAAGGCAGGGAATATGTTGTCCAAGATGGGGATGTTATGCATTTTAGGTTTAATGTATAATTTTTATTTTTTGTACTCTTAATGTTTTTTCTAATTAGTTGTAAGTGCTATTTAAACCATACTTTCTTTTGTATTTATAAAAAGTATAGATATATCTTGTTCTTCCCCCCAAACATTAACTCTTTTTTAACCTTTTAATGATAGAATATAATTATAACATATTAAGGAGGAAACAAGTTTTATGAACAAGTACATATATAAAGGGTTTATCATATTAGGTCTTCTTGGAATAAATAACAGTACTAATGCAGGT
>JAIRWI010000042.1 GCA_031269095.1 Holosporales bacterium | reverse complement strand
ATCTTAATTGTCCCAGAATCTATCGGAAGCAATCCAAGAATACACTTTACCAAAACGGATTTCCCCGTTCCGGAACCACCTATAATAGCGTATGACTCACCAGATTCTACTTTGAGATTAATATCTTTTAGAACATGTTTATTTCCAAAGGATTTGCTTAAATTTTCGATTTCTATAACAAAACCCATTAAACGGCTGGTTAGTTTCACAACTTGTACATGTATAGAATTATATATCAATTTGGATTGAATCATAAATAGCTAAAAAAATTTTTGGCCAAAAGTTATTAAAATAAGCACTGTACTCGCTCTGTTTAGTAATGGGTGTTTTTTAAAACTATACCCCCTAAAATTACGTAGGTTTAGGCATTTTTGTTAATAACTAATGTCAAGTAAATCACCCATAAAGCAAAAGGGTATATGTTTTTTCTGCAGGGCAAAATGCGAGATGTATAAGTGTTGGCTTTATACAGCAATTTTTATCGCACCTTTAATAAGGCAAGCCCCAATATACCGAGAACTATTGAAACTATCCAGAACCTGAAAACTATTGTCGATTCTGCCCAGCCTTTTTTTTCGTAGTGATGGTGAATTGGGGCCATAAGAAATATCCTTTTTCCATTTGTTAATTTGTAATAGATAACCTGTATTATAACGGATGCAGTCTCTATAACAAAAACCCCTCCAATAATTGCGAAAATAATTTCATGCTTTGAAATAACCGCAACAAATCCAAGTGCTCCCCCTATTGCGATTGATCCAGTGTCCCCCATAAAAACTTTAGCTGGGGGAGCATTAAACCACATAAATCCTAAACTTGCTCCAACTAGAGAACTTAAAAACACACATACTTCTGAAAGGCCAGGGACATATTCGATATGTAAGTAATTTGCAAATATGGTATTTCCAACTAGATAGCTTATTATAGCAAGACAGATAGAAGACATAATAACTGGGCCCATTGCTAATCCATCTAGCCCATCTGTAAGATTAACAGCGTTTGAACTGCCAACTATTACGAGAACTGTCCAGATAACAAAAAGGCATCCCATATCTATTTGAAAGTTTTTTAAAATTGGAAGATATACTGTAGTGGACGTATAATTTCTACATATGCAATATGCCGCGATAACAACTATCGATTGGAGAAGAAATTTTTTTTTAGATGAAAGCCCCTTACTGTTATTTCTATATATCTTATAAAAATCATCGATTGCCCCAATACAACCGAAGCACAAAGTTATAGCTAGACATGAAATAACATATCTATTGTTAGTTTCCATAAAAAGTAGCGTACTAACAAAAATTGATAAAAGTATTATTACCCCTCCCATAGTCGGGGTTCCTTTTTTAGTTTCTATATGGGATTGTGGGCCGTCATCTCTGATTGGTTGACCATTTTTTTGCCTCTTTTTAAGAGAGGAAATTAATTTATTACCAGAAAGAAGTACTATAATAAAAGCACATAAGAAAGCACAAATAGAACGAAATGTAACGTATTTTAGAATGTTTATATATTCGTTTAAGTGAAAAAAAATCATCTATAAAATTTCCCCAGTAAAAACTGAAAAAAACCGCTACCTAATTCCATTTTTGACATGTTATATTAATTTTTTCATTTTGGGTATAGGATTTCCATACACAATGTATCTTTGAGATAGTATCATCGCTGCGTTTTGCATGTCTGTATCCGTTTTATAAATACCAAAACATGTACTACCTGATCCAGACATCCTCGTAATAATTGCTCCAGTTTTTTCTATATCGTTCAAAACATTTTGAATTTTTGGTTCAATTTTTATAGCCGAAGCTTGTAGTGAATTTTTTGAATTCTCGAAGCAATTTTCCTGAGGATGGTCAAAGCTAGTCCTGTTTAATCTGTATGTACTAAATACCTCTTTCGTACTAATTTTTAGCTCAGGGGCAAAAACGACAAGAATATTCTTAATATTATTAGATATTTCGCAAAATTCTGATATTTCATCAAACTTTCCAACACCGTTGAGCAAAATAAAATCCTTTTTAAAAATATATCTGTATAAAAAAACCGGGATATCCATCCCCAGCAAATGAGCATTTCTGGCTATTTCGATTTTTTTTTCAACTTTAGTTTTCCATAAATCCAAAACTGTATTAATAAAACAGGCAGCATCTGATGATCCTCCTCCGCATCCCGCCATTTCTGGTATTTTCTTTTTAACAAAAACATGGGGGATTTTACATTTAGGGGAAACTTCCTTCAGGAAGTGGTAAGACCTATGTATTAAATTTTTTTCTGTTGGAATTCCGCTAATATACGCAGAATCTAATTTTTCGCTAAACTCCAGACTCGTATCAAAGTACAATGTATCAAATAAAGTATCAATAAATGTAAAAATGCTTTGTATTGTATGGTATTTTCCGGATCTTCCAGTAATATGAAGCATTAAATTTACTTTAGCAGAGGCATGATTTACAATAAGCGTCATATGGTAAACAAAATAAACAACTATATACAACAGCGAAGGCGGCATACACCAAGATGATGAGAACGATAAGCCAGTGGTACAAACACTTTGGTGTTGATCATATATTTTATGATATAAAAATTCAACAAAATGGAAAAGATAGAGAAATTAGTAAAATTGATTTCGATTCTCTTGAAAAATTGCGGGATTTTATAATGAAGATTGATATTTGCGGTTTAAAAAAGATCGCAAGAAACACGGTGTTTTCGGATGGAGATCCTAGTTCAGAAATTATGATTATAGGAGAAGCACCTGGGGAAGATGAAGATATACAGGGGAAACCTTTTGTTGGACAAAGTGGGCAGCTTTTGAATAATATGCTGCGTTCTGTGGGGATAGATAGAAAAAACGTCTATGTAAGCAATATAATATTCTGGAGACCTCCAGGAAATAGAAATCCATCTTCAGAAGAGATAGCAAAATGTATGCCATATGTTAAATGCCATATAAAACTCATTAACCCAAAAGTTATTCTCCTTCTAGGAGGGGTTGCAGCAAAATCTATCTTCAATACGAATGATTCTGTAACTTCAATGAGGGGGAAAAATATGGAATACGAAGGAATAAAAACTGTAATTACGTTTCATCCTGCGTATCTTCTTCGTTCTCCTGAACAAAAAACGTTGGCATTTCTAGATATGATAAAATTGAAAAAGATTATTTTATGAAATTAAATTCAATGAAATCTAAAGCAATACCATACTCGTTAAAATTTTGGTATAGCGAGGAAAAACAAATCAGGGATACTTTTGAGGTATTTTTGCTAACTGAAATTACTATATTATTTTTGTGCTCTGTTTATTATGGTAATTATTTTTTGAAAACTTATCTCAAAAAGAGCAATAATGTTGGCATAAACATTGGAGTAATATTTAAATACTGATGATTAAAATTAGTAACCTGACCAAAACATTTAATAAAGGGAACTTAAAAGCTCTCGATAATATATCATGTTCAATACCTAGAAATAAAATAGTTGGTTTCATTGGTCCTGATGGCGCTGGAAAAACGACCTTACTTAGAATAATCGCTGGTATAATGAAAAAAGACTGTGGAGATATTAGCTTTTTTGGAAAAAACAATCCAAATCCAGAAGAGGTTCACAAAATTATATCATATATGCCGCAAAAGTTTGGTCTATACGAAGATCTAAGTATTATAGAAAATCTAGATTTATATGCGGAGTTAAAGGGATTATCAAGGACAGAACGCGAAAAATCATTTAAAAATGTTCTTTCTGCTACAAGACTTTTGGATTTTCGCGATCGTTTGGTGGGGAATCTTTCCGGGGGAATGAAACAGAAGTTAGGACTTGCTTGTTCACTATTAAAAACCCCAAAGGTTTTGATACTAGATGAACCGTCGGTTGGAGTTGACCCAATGTCTAGACGCGAATTGATAAGTATGGTTTATTCTATGCTCGAGCATGACGACACTACAGTACTTTGGAGCACCGCATATCTTGATGAAGCCCAAAACCTTGATCACGTCATTCTTCTCAGTAATGGAAGTATTGTTTTTGAAGGGAGCCCAAAAGAGGCTATAAAAACCGTAGAAGGTCGGGTGTTTGTAATAAAAGATGCAGGAGAAAATAGGCGCCATATAGCGAGTAATTTGCTGAAAGAGGAATTCGTTGTAGATTCTATTGTTCTTGGTTCCAATGTTAGGTTTGTTGTTACAAAAGGTAATAGTGAAACAATACATCCTATCATCGGCAATTCTAAACCGGGGGAAGCCACATTCGAAGACGCCTGCATTGATATGCTTGGAGGTTTTAAAGAAAAAAGCTCTCCAATTGAACAATACCTGCAAGATTTGCCATTTGATGGAAAAAACACTGAAGATATAGTCGTTGAGGTATCAAATTTAACTAAAAAATTTGGCGATTTCACTGCGGCTGATAATATATCTTTCAGTTTAAAAAGAGGAAAAATACTGGGATTACTTGGCCCCAACGGCTCAGGAAAGTCGACCACATTTAAAATGCTTTGCGGGTTACTCCCCGAAACTTCAGGAACAGCAAGGATTGCTGGAACTCTTATCTCGGATATTAAAAGCAATGCTAAGATGAAATTAGGCTATATGGCTCAAAAATTTTCTCTATATTCAATATTGTCTGTTAAGCAAAATCTGGAGTTTTTTGCTGGAGCCTACCGATTGAGTGGATCGGATCGCAAATACACAGTCGAAAAAATGTTGGATATTTTTCATCTGCGCCAATTTTCGAATTTTAGTGCTCGCACCCTATCTCTTGGTTATAAACAAAGACTAGCATTGGCATGTTCTATTATGCACAAGCCGGAAATATTATTTCTAGACGAACCAACTTCAGGGGTTGATCCTATTACTAGAAAGGAATTTTGGATGCACATAAACTGCATGGTACGTCATGGTGTTAGTGTTATTATCACTACACACTTCATGGATGAAGCTGAAAACTGCGATGATATAGCATTAATCTATAAAGGCAAGATTAGAGCGACAGGATCTCCTGATGAATTAAAAATAATGCAGTTCGGTGATAAGAATAGAACTTTAGAAGAGACATTTATAAAAGTTATAGAGCAAGTTGATAACTCGGAGAGATAGTCGAAGAGAATTACCTAGATGATTTTATATTTATGCCATTTAGTAGCTGGGGTAGCTAAGCTGTGTTTCTTAATTTTTTAAAGGTTTTTGTTGATCTAGGTGTCAACCGACACAAGCATATACTCGCTCTAGTTAACCTAAGTTTCGTGTAAGGAAATGAAAAACCATTATTCAATCGCGCAAAGAACTAGGAGGCTTACTCTACAAGAGCCCTGTAACTGCTACACTTAGATGATTCACTATATATAAGAGGTTAGATATTTAGCACAAAAGTAACAGGATTATTTGCATCAATATTATATGGAATTCTTCTCTTATACGAAACTGAGGTTATAATAAGTTAATTTTTTAAAATATATTCCAAGGAATTACACGGGGTTTAGTATTTTTGTTAATTCCCAAGTCAACTAGTATAGTTATACTCTAATGAATTATTATTTATAATCGGTTTACTTGACAATAATATTAATAAAATTGCCAAAAAAACTCGTAATTACAGGAAATATAGCTTAAAAAAATCAATCTATTGCTAATTAGCGAGAGTTATCCCCTAATGTAATGAGAGGCTGTTTTTTTTTATGTAGAAGTTGTCATTGATTCTCAAACGCATTTGTTATTTAATAATATTCTGAGTATCACAAACCATGATTGATTTTTATCTCTAAAAATGAGATAAAATCATATTGTGTTTATTATATGGAGGCTCCTGAAATGACTTTTATATACTACTTAACCGTTTTTATTCTAGCCTCATTTGTGGGCTATTATGTTGTTTCGAAGGTTACTCCCGCTTTGCACTCTCCACTTATGTCCGTAACAAATGCCATATCAAGCGTTATTATAATTGGTGGAATTTTGGCATCTGGATTTGCTTCGAATTCATCGACATGGGGATTGGTTGCAAATGATGGAATTTTAGCATCTGGATCTGTTTTGACTTCGTCGATATGGGGGTTTATTGCAGTTGTTTTAACAGCAATAAATATTGTAGGCGGCTTTGTAATAACTCAAAGAATGCTAGCAATGTTTTCCACAAACAAGAAAAATAAGGAGTAGCAATAATGTATGCGTATTTATATCTAATTTCAGCGATTCTTTTTATACTCTCCCTTAGAGGTCTTTCCTCTGCGAAATCTTCTCAGATTGGAAATATGTTAGGTATGTTTGGTATGGGAATTGCTATTATTACTACAATTTGTTTACCGAGCGTTATGACATATAAGTTTATAATAATCGGATTGGCTTTGGGGGGAGTTGTCGGGTACTTAATAGCGAAAAGGGTTAACATGACTGATCTCCCACAACTTATTGCTGCTTTTCATAGTCTCGTCGGTTTGGCAGCAGTTTGTGTAGCTCTTTCAGCTTTTTATAACCCAGGATCATTTGGAATTTTTAATCTTATACCAAAAGTTAGTCTAGTAGAAATGTCTCTCGGAGCAGCTATAGGAGCGATTACTCTAGCCGGTTCGATTGTTGCTTTTGGAAAACTAAGCGGTTTTATAAAAGGGAAGACGCTTTTATTCAAATTTCAACACAAGTTAAATTTAATTATTGGGATAGTATTAGTTTTATTAATAATTCTCTTTATTAAATCCCAATCAGAAACAATATTTATTACTACAATAATTTTTTCTGTGATTCTAGGGTTTTTTCTTATCATGCCTATAGGTGGGGCTGATATGCCTGTCATAGTATCAATGCTAAATTCATATTCTGGTTGGGCCGCAGCAGGAATCGGGCTTACAATCCAAAACGATCTTCTAATAATAACGGGAGCTCTTGTTGGGACATCTGGAGCAATTTTAAGCCATATTATGTGCAAAGGAATGAATAGGTCATTAATTAATGTCATGATAGGGGGACTTGGAGAAAGTGCAACTATCGAAACAACGTTTGAAACAGGGGGTCCCAAAAGTCATATCGGAAATGTAAAATTATGTAGTCCAGAAGATGCGGCATTTATCATCAAAAATGCTGAGACTGTAGTAATAGTTCCGGGATATGGAATGGCCGTATCTCAAGCTCAACATGTTATTAAACAAATAACAGACATATGTAAGGCCGATGGGATAAAAACTAGATTCGCAATACATCCGGTTGCAGGGCGCATGCCTGGACATATGAATGTTCTCCTTGCCGAGGCTAACATAGATTATGACGACGTTTTAGAAATAGATGAAATTAATCACGATTTTGCGAATACCGATGTTGCTATTGTAGTAGGGGCCAATGACATAACAAATCCAGCCGCTAAAAATGATCCAACTTCTCCTATATATGGCATGCCAATTCTTGATGTTGAGAAAGCACGAACGGTTCTTTTTGTGAAGAGATCATTAGGATCTGGTTATGCCGGAATAGATAATTCTCTTTTTTATAAAAGCAACACCATGATGATACTAGGAGATGCCAAAACTGTATCCGAAAACATTTTAAGAGCAATGAAAGAATGAGTATACGTCTTGAAAAAACTATTTTATGTATAATATGAAAATAATAAGTTTTACAGTTCCATACAAATGCCTTGTTGAAGTTGACTCTTTCTTAGAAAAGTATGAGGTTGAAGCTGTATCCATTTTTGAAAAACCCGAATCAGGCTATTCTACTAATATCCAAGATAGTAATGGATTCCCAGCTGCAAATCGTTATATAGTCGAAATATATTCAAAAAATATGAATTTACTGGATTGCATTAGCAAAAAATTTACACAAGATTTTACAGTAGAAAACGTTACAAATAGTGATTGGGTCAATAAATATACTTCGGAACTTAAGCCTATAATTATTGATGATTATTTTATATACAATGACAATTATAGTTTCACAGATTCTTCGAATTTAATACCAATAAAGATAAATTCAGCATTGGCCTTTGGAAGCGGTGATCATCAGACAACAAAATCATGTATATCAATGCTTTCATATATAAAAAATAAAATCACCCCAAAATCCATACTAGATATGGGGTGCGGTTCTGGCATTCTTGGAATATGTGCTGGTAAAATTTGGGGAGATAGTGCAAAAATTACCGCAATTGATATAGACGACGAAGCAGTCAAAGTTGCGGAAAAGAATTTCAAAGAAAATGTGGTCCCTGTACATATGCGTTGTGCATCTTCTATTACTGGGGACAAAAAATACGATTTGATATTATGCAATATATTGAAAAAGCCTCTTGAGGATCTAGCTCCAAGTTTTTGTTCTGCTTTAAATATTGGAGGAATGATCATAATATCTGGATTTATAACTTCTCAATACAATGAAATAAATTTACTATACAAAAACCTAGGTTTTTCGCTAGTGCATAGAATCCAGGAAGATGAATGGCTTGCTCTTCTCTATCACAAAAAATGAAGAGAAGTGTAACAAATTTGGGGGCAATACTAGCTTGTATTCTAACAAGTTTTATCAATTACTGCCTATGCCAAGTGGAAATCTTCCTTTTTATCCCCATAACTCTTTTTTTAATTTTTACTTTTTTTATTTATGGATATAGACTTCCGGCAAGTATGATAGTTTTTTTAGGGATTATTGACGATATCTTTCTTAATACCAATTTTGGAATTATTGCTCTTATTTATTCGTTATTAGCTTACTTTCTTTCTATAAAACAAACAGAATATGGCAATCCAAATAAGCTTTTTTATTGGGCTGCAGGTATATATGTGATAATAAATCTTGTTTATATGGTATAAATCCAAACATAATGAGAAGTTGGATTTTTTTATCACGCAGAAGTTATCGTTAATTCTCTAGCGCATTTGTTTTTTTATAAGTTTCCAGGTATCATAGAAAAAATCCAACTTCTCATTATGTTTGGAGATATAGGTGATTCACTTGACTTTAGTATTAACAAAAATGCCCAAAACCAGTAATTTCAGGGGGATAGCTTAAAAATTAACTAGAGAGAGTGTAACGAAAAAAAAAGGGGGGAATAGTACAAAAAGTATCAACAAAATCCAAACAAAGAGTGTCATTAGCGTCTTTTTTAAAAATCAGGACCTATCAATACTTTTTTAGTAGAACCAATTCTTTCTTCAGACAACATTTTTTCAATACTCTCAGGAACGCAATCCCCAACAAGAGGAATAACCTATTTCAATATTACATAATATAAGAGCTAAAAAACTCAACATTCCAGCTATTTTCGTACTTTTTGACAATCCGTTCCAAAGACCAATGATATGCTCAAATTGGCTTTGGACAGGAAGTAACTTAGATGTTCTAGTAATATTGGAAGACAGAGAACTATTACTAGACGATTTTGTAGGCAAATCCTGAGCATCCGGGAAAAACGTAACCATTATGCATTGGATACCAGAATACAGGTCTCCTGCTTTGGATTTAAGATATGAAGCTACAGTGAATTTTATATAATCCGTATCAGCTGGATTAGTTCCTGCTTTTCCACCTAAAACATATGAACCAGGATGATCTTTAAGCCCTTTAATAGCATGCCCATGCAAATTTGCAAACAAAAAAAATTGATTAGGTCTATAGCCCCCTACGTCACTAACTTCAAAACTCACTCTTCCAGAGCACAATGACAATTCCATAATGTCTTTGCATATTCTTTTTGCTTTTGTTCTATCATCTATTGTCGATTCCGTATTAAATCTTGACGGATTAGCGGCACCAGCAATAGGCTTTATACCAGGTCCCTTCCCAAAATGCCCATCATCACACAAATGGTCTCCAAGGTGATCAATTTGATCGGATATGCGCTGACTAGGATCATTTCCGCTATATAAAATGCTACCATCCCGATACTGAATCGTCATCTTACCTTCTATTAATTTATACAAAGTTGGCCCAACATCTAGCGGTCGTCTTTTTTGAGTTTCTAATAAACAATCGTGCAATCCCTTGGCAACTTTTATTTGATCAGAAGAAATTTTAATATCAAAGTGAGCTTCTGGATCCAATTCATATTCTTTGTCAAAGCTTACCTTAAACACGCTCGAATTACAGTCGGGCGCAATACAAAATTGTAAAAACAACACAAAACCGAACAAAGAGAATTCTCTATTAATCAAACTAAAAAACATAACAACTATCCTTAGAAACTAATTGCTCTTTTATTGTCTTGTGCAACTTTGCAAGCTCTGTGTTTACATGCGAATAGTAATTACTTATACGTTTCGCCATATCTAAATCATAATTCGAAAATGCAGAATCTATCTCAAAGTTAGAATAACTGAGGACCTCTTCCAGTGTTTTCAAAAAAACCGATTTTGTTTTTCCATCACATTTATCAATCTTACTGGTAACTAAATCGGAAAATTTTACAAAAGATGAATCAAAAACTTCATTCTTCGGGGTTGTACCTTCTTGACGGAACAGTTCATGATTTAGGTATATTCCATATTTTGAGGTTTTAAATTCATTAATCAGCATCTCAATAACCACAGTAGATTGATCCACTTTCTTAGATTCTTTCACTTTTTCCTCCAAAACTAATAATTTCGAATTACTGCACATTCTATCACTTACGGGGATCCTCTCATGAAAAACAAACTCAGATTTTTCTGGAATGTCTAGTATTTTTTTTTCAATCTGGGAATGGACCAAAGGAGGAAGAGTCACTGTGATTTTTGAGGTACATTGGCCAAGACTCGACAAAATCAAGGCCACTGGCGTAACACTTAAGAATTTTTTTTTCATAAAAATATCACAAAAACGAAGACATTAACGGGCATAGTATATAACAAACAAGATATTTTTCGAGTATTATTTTTGTATATATATGTATATAAAAATAATTAGATAATTATTATTATCTTTAATAATCAGTAATTAATTTTCTCAAAATTCGAATTAAACTTACACTCTACTCTCCAGTTAGCAAACGCATTACTTTTTCTTAAGCTATCCCCTTTGGAATTACAGGGTTTTGGCATTTTTATTAATAACTAAACCAAGTGAATCAACTATATCATCTTAAATATGCCTATTTTGCTCTGTTCGTACTCTTCTTTGTAATAGCCAAGACAATACCAAAACTTATGGAGGTAACCAGAAATGAACTTCCTCCATAACTTATAAATGGAAGAGTCATTCCTTTTGTGGGTATAAGATTAAGTGAAGTCGCAAGATTTATTACTATTTGTATAGTCACTTGGAAAACAATTCCAAACACAACTGTTAAATCAAAAATATTGTATGATTTCATAACTTTTGTTAAAGCTCTAATTATTAATATAATGAACAAAATAATTATTAAAACACACAAAAGAAATCCGAACTCTTCCCCTATAACAGAAAAAACGAAGTCTGCGTGCGCATCTGGAACTAGGGTTTTGACAATTCCTTCCCCTGGTCCTTTTCCAAAAAACCCACCACTTCTAAAAGCTTCTAATGACTTTTTAACTTGATATAAATCCCCCTCGTCTCCAATAAACATATTTAACCTTCCTGCGAAATGCGGAAATACGAAATATAACCCCCAAAGAGAGAGGGCGGCAAATATTGCGAATAAACTTAACATAAGTACAGAAATACCGGATATAAAAAGCTGGGCTATCCAAGTTAATACAATAACAATCGTCATCCCTACGTCCGGTTGTAATAATAAAAACGGAGCAACTAAGAATAAACTAGCCGCAGATAAAATAATCCCTGGAAATCCCCTGTCCATATACTGTTCCGATACAAGCCACGCTGTTATAACCGCTAGGGTTGGTTTTAAAAATTCTGATGGCTGTAAAGAAAAGCCAAAAATATTAATCCAACGTTTGGCTCCTTTTATTTCAAGGCCAAAAAAGGCTACACATATTAGAGAAACAATGCAAAACACATATCCGATAGCTGCAATTTTCCTTATATCAGATGATTGCAAAAAAGATATCGCTACCATGATAGATATTGAAATCGGAATTATCAACAAATGGTGCCTTACAAAATAAAATGGTGGGAGCCCTAGTTTTATTGCAACTGCAGGAGTGGAGGCTATACTAACCCAAACTCCAATGGATATAAGAGCCACTAGAATAACTATCGAAATTCGATCCACAGAAAATCTCCATCTTGTTACTAGATTTCTGAAATTAGACGCCATATTCCGTACCGAAGAAAATACCATTATATACTACACATAAAATCCGTATTTTTCTATTTATGTAATGTTATAACTGTCCCAGTTAGCATTGATATCGATAAAACTACCTAAAACATCAGTATTTCTTGGGATAGGTTTTAAAAAATTATCTCTTTGCTAATTGGAAAAGTATATTATGTAGGGTTCTAATTGACTTAATTGAAATAGTATTAACAAAGATGCCAGAGAAACCACATAATTTTAGGGGATATAGCTTAAAAAATTACCACATTGCTAACTAGGGTAAGTATATAAAAAGTCTCATTACCTTTTTGCAACATATGCGATAAAAATATATAAATTTTTACTTTTTTCTTAGTATTTGTCTATCATTGGAGTAAACTTATCTCTAGTATTGTTGTGATATTGAGGTTCCATATTATGGATGGTCTTCGTTTCCTGCTGTATTTAAGGGGAATTATTCCTCTTATCTTGGTATGTTGTGCCCAAGCAGAGGACAAAGAAAAACTTATTGATGAAGCTCCTGTATTTAAAATTTCAGGAAATGCTGCATTTTGTTTTGATGTAGTTGGGCAAACCCCAACTTATTACACTGGAGAAGATGCAAAGTCTACTGCCAAGGCTACGACTGACTCCTCTACTCCAAGAGCTGTCGGCGGAGAAGCAGAGCTTGTTTTCACTGCTATGGGCAAACTTAACAATGGATTTAACTATGGTGCTAAATTAACTTTAGAAGCAAATAAGGGTTCTACAGGAATTGATAAAATGTACCTTATTTTCGAAAAAGATTATCTTGGAACGTTACATGCAGGTAATGTAAAAGGACCTGATTCGACCATGGTATATGGTGGACAACGTTTACTCGGGGGCGCCTGTGGCTTAGACGGTAACTTACCAAATGATATAACTATGGCAACGGGAGTAATATCTCCTACAAACATGATAGGATATTCAGGTAAGGCAACGAAAATTGTGTATTATTCGCCTATAATATATGGGGTCCAAATTGGAGTATCGTTTGCTCCAGATACGAAACACGTTGGACACGCTGCAAGGGATTGGGCAAATGGGAGTAGCTGTAACGGAAACGACTCTGGATTGTATACGCAAGGGATTGATGAAAAAGAAAAACCATCGGGAACATCCAATTTTTCCTTTGGTATAACACACGAATATAAAATTAATGAAGATATCTCAACAAAATTGTCTTTTGCATGTGTTAGAGAAAGCACAAGACCTATAAAAACTAATTGTTACTACGGTGCCGGTGATGTTTCATTTACCGTTACACCGACGGAAGTATCTCTCAAACAAGATTTATATAAAAAGGAAGAAATTAAACTTAATGACTCTTTTTCATATTACATATCCGGAACTGTGACATATAAAAAGTTCTCTGTAGGATTGGGGTATTTAGATAATGGGAAAAGTAGAGCCCCTGTTGAAGCAACTTATACCGATAAGAATGACATGTTTGCTCTGGGAGGTTTTATAATCTCTAAAGATGGTAATGCTGGGAGCTGTTGGAATATCGGGTCTAAGTATGCGTTTAACGAAAAACTGGAAGTTTCGATGGTTTATCATAATATGCAAAGAAAAATTACAAAATCTGATAAATCACAAGGCCATGCCGTAAGTTTCGCTTCTGATTACATTATAACTTCTGGATTAAAGCTCTTTGGAGAGATTAGTTTTATAAATTCTGAAACCTCTGATTCGGCATGTAGAATGTATAATCTTACGCATTCTGATAAAAATGCCATTAAAAAACAAAGTGCTACAGTATTTATCGTTGGTGCAAAGATTACATTCTAGGACCAATGGAGCAAGAATTAGGGTATGTATTTAAGAACAAAAAGCTTTTAAAGTATGCATTAACCCATTCGAGTATAAAGGATAATAAATTCGAATTTGAACGACTGGAATTTATCGGAGATAGAGTGCTTGCATTGTCGATTTCGCTCTTTTTATATAATGATTATGTACATAGTAATGAGGGAGATATGGCGAAAAAACTTTCCTCTCTTGTTAATGCCGAAACTTGCGCTACTGTTGCGATTTCAATAAATTTGCATAATTTTATAAAAACTTCTAACGACAATATTTTAAGAAATAATAAAACAGTCCTTGCTGATGCCATGGAGGCTATAATCGGAGCAATTTTTTTAGACAGCAACTTTAGTAGTGCTAAAGAAGTTATAATTAGGCTATGGGGAACATTTTTATCGGAAGCTAAAATAAGCGATCCTAAAACTGAAATTCAAGAAATAACTCAGAAAAATAATGGAACAATTCCCAAATATATATTAGTTTCTAAAACGGGGCCCGAACATGATCCGTGGTTTACCGTAGAACTTGTAGCTCTTGATTTAAAACTTAAAGGCTATGGGAAGTCCAAAAAACTCGCAGAAATAGATGCAGCTAGAAAAATTTTGAATATATTAAAAGTTTAGTATGCTCATTCCAGTTAGCAAAGAGATAATTTTTCCAGACCTATCCCCCAAGAATTACTGATGTTTTAGGTACATTTGTCGATATCAATATTGAGGGGAATAGCTATATCATAACCTCAGTTTCATATAAGAGCAGGATTTTCAATAATATTGATGCAAATAATCCTATGACCTTTGTGCTAAATATCTAACAAACTCTTATATATAGTGAATCATCTAAGTGTAGCGGTTACAAAGCATTTACAGGATGAATCTCTATGCTCTTTGCGTGATTAAATAATGGTTTTTCATTTTCTTACACGAAACTGAGGTTAGTTAGCCTCACCTTTGTTTTTTAGTTGTGTTTAATCTTAGAGATTTTTCCCCTCTTAAAAGATTGTCACTTTAAATTTCTGAATAAATATTTTCTTCTGGAGTAAAAACACTAACATGGGAGCGTCGTGTATACACAAATATACACCTGTGTATCCTCTATAAAATGAAAATAGTGCTGCTGCATTCACTATTGTGTTATAATAAGTACATCATTTTTAACTAGTGTGTTTGCTCTTGAAAAAAAATACAAAAAATATTTTATGGTGGATAGCTATATTTATTATGGCGGGATTTATCATAAGTCCTCCTTTTGGAGAAAATTTTGTTGGGAAACCTAGAACAGAGATGAATTATTCATCGTTTATGCGTTGTGTTAAAAATGGTGAGGTCAAGGCAATTGCGATGCGCAACAATACCTCCAAAATTGTTGGTGTTCTCTCAGAAGGTAAGCAATTTACAACAATTATTCCTAATGATTCAAAGATGGTTGAATCTTTGCTTGATAATAATGTCGAAATTAGGGTGGATTCAGAAGAAAGTGGTTGGGGTTTTATATTTTCACAAATTATACCATGGCTTCCTATGCTGTTTATTGTCGGTCTAATGATATATTCATCGAGGCAGATGAAAGGTGGCGGTGGAGGCGGACTTGGAGGAGGAGGCGGTCCCCTCGGACTTGGAAAATCCAAAGCTAGGATGTTTCAAGATAAAAAAGTTAAGGTAAGCTTTAACGATGTTGCAGGAATCGATGAAGCAAAAGCGGAACTTGAAGAAATCGTAGATTTTCTTAAAAATCCAAAGAAATTTCAAAGACTTGGCGGGAAAATCCCGCGAGGAGTTCTTTTGGTGGGAGCTCCAGGGAATGGTAAAACTTTATTAGCTCGAGCAATTGCTGGAGAAGCAGGAGTCCCGTTCTTTAGTATTTCAGGTTCTGATTTTGTTGAAATATTTGTTGGTGTGGGAGCAAGCCGTGTACGTGATATGTTCGAACATGCAAAAAAAAGCTCTCCTTGTATAGTTTTTATAGATGAAATAGATGCAGTCGGTAGACGGCGTGATGCTGGTATTAGAGGGGGAAGTGACGAACGTGAACAGACACTGAACCAGCTTCTTGTAGAAATGGATGGATTCGAAGAAAATCAAGGAATTATTGTTCTTGCAGCAACGAACAGAGCCGATATCCTAGATCCTGCTTTACTTCGTCCAGGAAGGTTTGATAGAAGAATAGCAGTACAATATCCGGATATGAATGGGAGAGAAAAAATCTTAAAGGTTCACGTTAAAAATGTTCCGCTTTCTCCAGATGTTGTTCTTCATACAATAGCCAAAGGGACTCCCGGTTTTTCAGGAGCCGAACTTGCAAACCTGGTTAATGAAGCTGCTCTCCTCGCAGCGAGCACAAACAAACTTGCTGTAACAATGGAAGATTTAGAAATGGCGAAGGATAAAGTCCTTATGGGAAGTGAAAGAAAATCCCTGATTATGAGCGATGAAGAAAAAAAGCTAACTGCATATCACGAAGCTGGTCACGCCCTAGTTGCGTTACTAGTCCCATCTTCTGACCCTATCCATAAAATCACCATAATTCCACGAGCATTTTCTCTAGGCATGGTTATGAGACTTCCTGAAAAAGATAAAATTTCTGTATCTAGAACGGAATTGCTATCGGATATCAAAGTATCCATGGGAGGGAGAATTGCTGAGGAAATATTTTTTGGAACTGATAAGGTTACAACAGGGGCATCTCAAGATATAAAGAACGCAACAAATATCGCAAAGAAAATGGTTATAAATTGGGGGATGAGCGACAAACTTGGTTTCCGTAATTTTTATGACAGCAGTGGGAGCAGCTATTTTATGGATGCTTCTGATAAAATTTCAGAAAAAACATCAGAGGTAATAGATTCAGAAATAAAAGATATAATGGATAAATGCTATGGAGAGGCTGTTCTACTTATCACTAAAAATAAGAAGAAATTGGAAAAAATAGTAGATGCTTTGATAGAACATGAAACTCTTTCTGGAGACGAAGTTCGACAAATTTTTGCTGGAAAACGTATAATAAGAGTATCTGAAGAAAAAAATAATAATGCTGAGTTTATTTTGGGAGGACTTCCTAACTCTAAACAAAGTGATAGTGATAATGACTCTAATGAGGTAGTTTAAATATGATTGATATAGATTTTGTTCGCAAAAATCCTGGTGTTCTTGATATAGCTCTCGTAAATAGAAATAAAGAACCAGTAGAAAAAGAATTGATTTCAAAAGATACTAAATATAAAGTTGTTTTAACAAAACATCAGAAGCTCCTTGAGAGAAGAAATTCTATAACAGTTGAATTCGATAAGTGTAAAAGAAATAGTCAAGATACCTCAAGTTTAACGAGCGAAATGGAGGTAATAAGATCTAATCTAAATAACATAGAAAAAGAACTTGATAGCGCAAAAAATGCTCTACAAAATATTTTGCATAACATACCGAATATCCCCTCAAACAAGTGTCCAATTGGAGAAGACGAAACATATAACCAGGAAATCAGAAGAGTAGGTACACCGAAGACTTTTGATTTTGAGCCACTTGAACATTATAAACTCGCTGAAAATTTAAAATTGATGGACTTTAAAAGCTCTGCCAAAATGGCAGGGGCTAGATTTGTTCTTTTGTATTCCAAGCTTGCTAAATTGGAACGAGCTCTGGCGCAGTTTATGTTGGATACACATACAAATGAGCATGGGTACACTGAGGTATACGTTCCATTACTCTTAAATTCTGCATCAATGTTTGGTGTGGGGCAGCTTCCTAAGTTTGAAGAGGATCTGTTTAAAACGACGGTGGGGTCATACCTCATACCAACAGCTGAAGCTCCTTTAACAAATATTCATAGAGATTCTATATTATCCGAGAAAGAGCTTCCTCTTAGATATACCGCGTATACACCATGTTTTAGATCAGAAGCAGGGAGTGCTGGGAAAGATACTAAAGGCATGCTTAGACAACACCAATTTGGAAAAGTTGAGCTCGTCAGTATAACAACTCCAGACCAAGCAATTTTCGAACACGAAAGAATGACAGAATCGGCTGAAAATATACTAAAAAAGCTTGGACTTCCATTTAGGACGGTTATTCTATCGACAGGTGATATGGGTTTTTCTTCAGAAAAAACGTATGATATTGAGGTTTGGCTCCCTGGACAAAATGTGTACCGTGAGATATCTAGCTGTTCTCGATGCAGTACCTTCCAAGCTCGCCGTGTCAATTCTAAATTTAAGAATATCATCACTAAAAAGAATGAATATGTCCATACACTGAATGGATCCGGAGTCGCTGTCGGACGCTGTCTTATTGCTGTCCTCGAAAACTATCAACAAAAAGATGGAAGCATTAAAATTCCTGAGATTCTTCATAAATACACTAATTTTGCAGAATTATCTAAAAAAAACACTGAAATGGTATAGCCTCCTTGCCCACTATATGCCGATTACGTGTTGGCTTATGAGGAGGATGTATACATTTTGAAAAAGGCTGTTTTTTTTAAGAATTAATAACGATAATAGTACTGTTACAGGCTCATTAACCCAAAATTACCATATGACAGACACCCAAAGCCTCGTTTTATACGGAAAAAATAAAAATCTTAATAAAGAAATAGCATATGCGATTTCATTAAAATATCTTGGAAAAAAGAACGAATGGTATATTAGAAATGATATATTTCAAGATTTTTTAATGATGGATGGGGAAAAAACAATGGAAGGGGCCAGATCCATTATAGATTTTCTAAATATAACATCAGAATTCGCTGGATACAAAGTTGTTATTATAAATGAAGCAGAAAACATGTCTAAAAATGTAGCAAATGCTATTTTAAAAATTATTGAAGAACCTCCAAATAAATCCCTTATCATTATTACAACAGGTAATCTTTTTTCATTAATACCAACGATCCGTTCAAGATGTCAAAAAATTTTTGTACGTGGTGAATCTGAAAAAAATTTCGAGATAAATAAAGATTTTTTCGAGAAATGCATGGTTTTTCTAAAAAATACTAATAAAGATGTAGTAAATTTTGTAAAACCCCTCGAAAAAGAGGAGGAGTTATCAAACTTTTTGAATATTTTACAATCATATTTATATTCAATACTCCTGGCTTTTCCCAAAAGAAAACATGCTCAAAAATATTTGGAATGTTCTGAATTAATAGAGGGGGCGAAAAATACTCACCTGGACCAACAGACTTTAGTAACTGCCTGTTGTTTTCTTTAGGTATTGTTATAACTGTTCCAGTTAACATTGATATTGATAAATGTACCTAAAACATCAGTAATTCTTGGGATATGTTTTAAAAAATTATCTTTTTGCTAATAAGAGAGTGTATATTAAAAGAAACGGAATAAAAAACATGTTTCCCATGTGGAAACGTAGGTTATCCATATATCAGCAGTTAACAACAAGTTAGTTTTTTATAATCACGCCAATTGCCAACTAGCACGAGTATAGCTCATCAGACAATTTTTAAAAAATATACCATTTGCGGTATTGTTTGATACTATAATTGTGTGCGGTAAGATATATAAGAGTTATACATAATTATTATGGTTAAAAAATCATTTCAGAATATTATTTTTGATTTAGAAAGATTTTGGGCCAATCATGGCTGCGCTATTTTACAACCGTATGACACGGAGGTAGGGGCCGGTACTTCCCATCACGCAACGACCCTCAAAGCACTTGGAGAAGACCCCTGGAACGTTGCTTTTGTCCAACCCTGTAGGCGCCCAAAAGATGGGAGGTATGCTGAGAATCCAAACAGAACTCAGTATTATTATCAATTTCAGGTCATATTAAAACCAGCTCCTCCCCTTCCCCAGGATCTTTATCTTAAAAGTTTGGAAGCAATAGGTTTTGATCTGACTTCTCATGATATAAGGTTTGTTGAAGATGATTGGGAAAACCCATCGCTTGGAGCATCAGGTATTGGGTGGGAGGTTTGGTGTGATGGTATGGAGATAACCCAATATACTTATTTTCAACAGGTAGGGGGCTTGCAGTGTACATTAATCCCTGTTGAAATAACCTATGGTTTAGAGAGAATCGCAACGTTTATACAAAACGTCGAAAATCATTTTGATATTAACTGGAATGGAAGAGAAGATAAAAAAAAACTCACCTACGGGGAAGTCTTAAAGCGCTTTGAACGCGAATTTTCTTTCTATAATTTTGATTACGCAAATGTCGATATGCTTCAACAGCATTTTGAAGATTACGAAGAAGAATGCAATAAAATGCTTTCATACAATCTTGTTCTACCAGCATATGAACAGTGTATCAAAGCGAATCATTGTTTTAATTTACTAGACGCCAGAGGGGTTATAAGCGTAACAGAAAGAGCAGATTACATATCAAGAGTTAGGACCTTGGCCAAAGAATGCTGCCAAATGTGGGTTAAAAGCTGCTCTGCTGCATAGAATGAATTTTATATACAAGAAAGGCATTACGCCTTACATCTTCTCTCTTATTGAAATGCATTGGGTCGAGGAGTGTGTATACACCGAATCTGAGGAAGAAACAATACTTATTCAGCAACATGAAGGGGTATTCTCAGTTGGAAAAAGTTTCGAAAAACAGGATTTTGTATCTAGTCACAGCTTTCCAGTGTATTACACAAAAAGAGGGGGCAGAATTACTGTTCACAATCCGGGGCAAATAGTTGTGTATCCAATAGTGAATATAAAAAAAAGGGGGATAAATGTAAGTGAATATGTAAAAATTCTCGAAAATTGGATAATAGAAGTGCTCAAAACATTTAAAATAATTGGAGAATGTTCCAAAGATGGTATAGGGATTTGGGTTAATGGTGCTAAAATAGGATTTATAGGGATAAGAATAGAAAGGGGCATAACAACCCACGGCCTATGCTTGAATGTGAATAACGACCTAAGGCCCTTCGACTCAATTATTCCATGCGGGATTCCAAATCTTTCGATAACGTCAATGCAGAAAACCCTTAAGACCAACGTATCCCCGGATGATATAGGGGGAAATTTTATCAAAAGTTGTCCATTTTAAGCCCCCTCTCCTATATACTCGATCCAGTTAGCGAAGAGATAATTTTTCCAAACCTATCTCACGTAACTGTTTCCTCGTTCCATCTTTAGTAATTTTTTTGGGGGGGGGGGGGGGGGGGGGGGGGGGGGGGGGGGTCGCGGGGGGGGGGGGGGGGGGGGGGGGGGGGG
>JAIRWI010000037.1 GCA_031269095.1 Holosporales bacterium | reverse complement strand
ACCACTCTTACTCTAGGTACTCCAGATAGCGAAGGTGTATATACCTGGACAAAACCTTAAAGAATTAGAATAGCTATGCTCTATCAACGGGCATAGCTTGTGTGTATCTTTGGTGTATAGGCTTTTGAAAAACTTAGAACGATTATTACGGGACGGGGTCGTATCCACAATTTTTGTCTCTACCCAAAAACGGATTACATCTCACTACTCTTCTGCACGCCAATCCCCCCCCTTTTACTACTCCATATTTCTGAATAGCTTCTATAGCATACACGGAACAAGTTGGAATATATCGGCAACACGGTTTTTTATTAACAGTAAGTGCCTGATAGAGTCTTATACACCATACTAAAAACTTTCTACACATTTAAAATTTTCATAACATTTTTATAGTATTTACTCGCTCTCGAAGAAATACAGGAATGATACCTCTTTACCGCCTTTTCCCAAGAACCAGTCTTACTGTATAGTAATTTTAAATATTTCGCTGCGTAATTAACATTTTTTTCTGGATCCAACATATTGTCTATAGAATTACCAAAATTTCTCTTATGTGCGTTATAAAGGAGTTGTAAACAGCCAATACTTATGTTCCTTTGTCCATTTTTTATAGATTTTTCTATAAACTCTTTTGCTTCTTTTTTAGTACTAAAATGATAGGTTTTTTTAGACCTATTAACCGCATACGGTTTCATTTTTGACTCAACCATAGCAATTGCATGAAGAAGCCCCTTAGGAATTTCGTATCTCTGTTCGGCCCTAGTAATTATTTCGGATAAATTCGCCGAACATGCAGCAGAAGAAATCAGTAACACATACATAATTGCGGGTAAAATCCGCAGTTTTCTAATCAAGAAATAACACCACATTTTCAACATCTGCTGCAGAAAACGGTACTACAATAATGTTGCCTTTGTCAAAGACTTATGCAAAAATGGGGTGATCGTAGGTGGTCGATCAGGTTAATAGGTGTTTAAGTTACTTAACAAAATTCCTTCGACTATCAAGGCGATAGGGGCGATTTCGTTTCTTCTAAATATGTCAACCTTAATGGTATACAGCATTTTTGGTTTGTATCTACATAATAATCTTGGAATAAGTTTCAAAAAAATAGGGTTTTTAGATGGGGCAATTGAAGGTTTTTCCTTTGTTATTAAGATATTTTCTGGAATTTTTAGCGATATTATGATGAACAGAAAATTATTTATTGCTGTTGGGGCATTTTTTTTATTTATAGCGAAACCAATTGAGGCAACAGCCATATCGTACTGGAACTTGTTTTCCGCTAAGATAATGGAAAGACTAGGAAATGGGTTGCAAGCCACTCCTCGGGATGCAATTGTTGGAGACTGGGCTCCTCCTAATTTAAAGGGGGCAAGTTTTGGAATGCGCCAAACTCTTGCAGCTCTGGGGTCTGTCGTTGGATCGGTTATCGCATTTATACTTTTTAAAAAAACTAATGAAAACTTTCAGTTAATTTTCTGGCTTGCCTCAATACCATCTCTGTTTGCCGTTTTATGTATAGTATTTTTCGTAAAAGATAGAAAAAAAGAAATAACTGAAAAAAATATAAATACAAAAAAATTTTCTATAAAAGATGTGAAAAGTCTTGGGAAAAAATATTGGATTACCCAGATTGTTGCAAGTGTATACATGCTCGCAAAGGTTACTGAGTCTATCATAATTATTCATATAGTTGATAAGATGGGGCTTCCAATCCATTATGGCCCAATATGCATGATATTTTACCAAATTGCCAACAGCTTTATATCATTCCCAGCTGGAATTATTTCAGACAGAGTTAAAAACAGAGATAGTCTTATAATCGTGGGGATTATCATGTTTATTGCGTCGGATTTAATTTTTATATACGGAAACAGTATGCCGATAATGGCTATAGGGTTAATACTTCTTGGTGGATATGTCGGCATATCACAAAGCATTTTTCAGGCAAAAATCATTGATATTGTTCCTCCCCACCTAAAAGGGACTGGACTTGGAATTTTTAATTTCATATGCGCAATATCTCTCATAATTGGCGGATATGCATCTGGATATATTTCCGATGTTTTCTCAACAAGTGCAGCATGTTCATTAAGTGCATCTATAGCCACTATTTCACTTGTTATAACGTATTTTTCTAAAAAATTAGCGTAATCACACTAGAATCTCATACAACTTTGTTTCAAAGGAGTAATATCTATATTTTAAAACATATGAAAGCAGACAAATCCAATTTAGAGTATTGTCACACTAACATTTTTTTTGTATAATCGATTTGGAAGAAATTATTTAATAAGAATCCACTG
Source organism: Holosporales bacterium (assembly GCA_031269095.1). Lineage (GTDB taxonomy): Bacteria > Pseudomonadota > Alphaproteobacteria > RUG11792 > RUG11792 > JAIRWI01. Next base: position 6,482 of record JAIRWI010000037.1, on the reverse strand, counting down.
TGGAGAGGCGTTTTTCGATCGTACATACGTAACATTGTGTGTGCGTGTCTTGTGTCCGCGGTTTTGTGTTTTTAATCGGAATAAAGGGAAAAAGTGTACTATGTCTAATGTAATTTTTACTATGCGCCAACTTATGGAAGCTGGTGTTCACTATGGCCATGTTACTCGTAAATGGAATCCAAAAATGGCTCCATATATATTTGGCAAAAAAAGTGGCATCCATATTATGGATCTAGAACAAACAGTAACATTGCTTCAAAAAGCAATTGATGTGATTCGTGATATTGTTTCAAATTATGGAAGAATTTTATTTGTAGGGACCAAGGCTCAGGCTTCAGATAAAATCAAAGAATCGGCCAAAAAATGTGGTCAGTATTATGTTAACCACAGGTGGCTTGGAGGGACGCTAACAAACTGGAAAACTATTAGTAATTCTATAAAAAGACTCAAATATCTAGAGGAATTGGTGGAAAAACCTGCAGGATTAACCAAAAAAGAGGTACTTAATCTTAGACGGGAACATCAAAAACTTGAACTTGCTCTTGGCGGAATAAGAGATATGGGGGGAATTCCAGATCTCGTCATTGTTATTGACACAATTCGTGAAGCTACAGCTATAAACGAAGCCAAAAAACTCAGAATTCCGGTTGTTGCAGTTGTAGATTCAAATTCATCCCCAGATAATGTAACGTATCCCATTCCCGGAAACGATGATGCAACGAGGGCAATATCCCTATATTGCGATCTTTTCGCTGGGGCTGCTCTAGAAGGGTTACAAAAAGGAATGAAAAAATCTGGTATTGACATCGGAGCAAGCGATGAGATTGTTGAAAGTATTGACTTAGAAGAGATCCCTGAGCAAATAGAGGGAGCAATAGAAGAAAAAGAAGGAGTAGCATAAAATGGAAGTTAGTGCAAAATTAGTTAAAGAACTTCGTGATAAGACTGGTGCCGGTATGATGGATTGCAAACGTGCTCTCCTTGAAAGTGGTGCTGATATTGAAACAGCTGTTGAGTATCTTCGTAAAAAGGGATTAATGGACGCAGCAAAGAAAGCATCTCGAACGGCAGCAGATGGATTAATAGCTTTTGCTATATCTGATGATAAAACTAAAGCATCTATTATTGAACTTAATTCTGAAACCGATTTCGTAGCCAAAAATGATAAATTTCAGGCACTTGCTTGTGAAATCGCTAAAATTGCCCTACAGTGTGATGATTTGTCATTAGATGGCATTTTGGGGGCTTCTTATACGGGAAAAAACAATACGGTCAAAGAAGAAATAGATTCTCTCATATCTCTCGTTGGGGAAAATATGTCTCTACGCCGCTCAGAACAACTTACCACCAAAGTAGATACCACTATCGCAGGGTATATGCACAATGCAGTATCATCAAATCTTGGGAAGATTGGTGTGTTAGTAGCTATAAAATCTAATTCAGATAATTATAACAGGTTAAATGAATTTGGTAGAAGAATAGCAATGCACATAGCTGCAGCAAATCCTGCTTATTTATCAGTGGATGAAGTCCCTTCCAGTGTTATAGCCAAAGAAAAATCTATAATTTTGGAACAAGCGAAGGAGATTGGAAAACCAGCCGATATTGCAGAAAAAATGGCTGAAGGCAGGGTAAAAAAGTTCATGGAAGAGATCGTTCTTCTGGAACAAGTTTTTGTAATGGATAGCAAACTGAAAGTTCGGGAAGTTATTGAAAATTTTTCCAAAGAAATTAGCAAAGAAGTCAGTGTAGTAAAGTTTATAAAATATGTACTAGGCGAAGGTATAAAAAAGACAGAATCCAATTTTGCCGAAGAAGTTATGTCTTTTATAAAATAAACTCAGTTTCGTGTAAGAATTTTAGGAAAAAGACTGATTCTGATTATAAAAGGCGACATTTAAGAGTGTTTTATATATAGTTGGTTAGCTCGACAACAAGTAATTTTTTAAGCTATATCTCCTTAGAATTACATGTTTTTTTTTTAACTAATGTTAACCACAAGCAGCTATAAAGTGAATCATTTATAGTTGCGTTATTTTCCGAATAAAAAGAAAATCTGCTATTATTGGCTATTATTGGGTTAACTAAAAAGATACACCTTCGTGCGGACAATAGTAACAAAAATCATAGTAACATTTTTTGGTACGGGACTTATATCAAAAAAAATGCCGGGGACAGTTGGTTCATTGGCTGCTACGGTTCTTTGTCTTTTTTTACATAGCAACCCCTCATATATTTGTTTACCAGTATTTATTGTGGGATTGATATCATGTCACGTATACCTAAAACAAAATAATTTTTGTGTAGAGAATTTAGATCCTGGGTACATCGTTATAGACGAGGTTTTTGGGATATACCTTGGGGCGTATATACTGTCTTTATTTGGAATGCTTTCTCCTACTAATATTATAGTAAATTTTGTTCTTTTTAGAATTTTTGATATATTTAAAACATTTCCCATACGAAATATAGAAAAACTCTGTAAAAAACATAGAAATACTGCTGCATTAGGAATAATGCTTGATGATGGAATAGCAGCAATTATCGCTACTTTTATTCAAATATACTTTTTTATATTTATAAAATCCTTGATTTAGCAATATGTATTATGTTAGTATAGTTATTGGGAGGCATAATAGTCGATGTTTTTTCTTGTAGATGCTTTTACGGAAATTCCTTTTCGCGGAAATCCTGCTGGGGTTTGTCTCGTGGATGAATTTCTGTCATTACAAATGATGCAGAAAATAGCTGGATTTTTTAGATTTCCTGATCTTTGTTTTGTAAAACAAACATCTAAAAGCAACAGATTCGCAATTAAATGGTTTTCTCCTCTTGACCAATCTCCAATCTGTATACATGCGACTATTGCTGCCTCCCATATCATATTTTCCAATAAGTTATGTGTTAATGACTCTATAGAATTGATAAATAATGAAAATATTTTTTTGTCAAAAATCTTTAATGATACGGTATCAATAACTATCCCTCTAATAAAAATATATAAAAACAGCGATTGTAATGTTAAAAATTTAATTGGAATAGACGAATACGCTGAAACATACGAAGATGATTACGTTTACGTAATAGTTTTGAAGACTTACGAGGATATTGTGACACTTACTCCGAATTTCGGAGAGATAAAAAAAATAGGTAAGAGAGCGATTGTCGTAACAGCTCCCGGTTTGGGTGATTTTGATTTCTGTATTAGGTATTTTGCTCCAAAAGTGGGGGTATACGAAGATCAAGCATGCGGTTCAGCCAGTTGCAGAGTTGCCCCATATTGGAGTAAAATTCTTGGGAAAACTGAATTAACATCATTTTATCCTTCAAAAAGATCAGGTATAGCTAGATTAGCCGTTAATAAGAATACAGTCGATATTTCTGGGCGCGCTATCACAATGGCTAAATTTTTATAAATTTATGAATATTTTTCAAAAAAATTAAGAATAAAGCAAAAATCTTGTTAAAGTCTTATATTTTTATGCTACAATAAATATATGTAGTGAGCTATAGTGGCTTGCAGTTTTATTCTTTAGGGAGAAAAAAGTATGAAGAAAATTAGTTTATTAGCGGTAATTTTGGCTATGTTTGCATGTGCTCAGGCTTCTGAAGAAACAAAATCAGCTGATCCAGAAGCGAAAGCGGAAGTAACAGAAGAAGCTAAGTTAGATACGAAAGATGTAGATAAGAAAGAAAAAAAGGACAAAAAGGACCAAAAAGATGAAAAAGAATCAGTAACACCTGATGCAGAAGAAGGGGGAGACAAACCTACAGAAGAGAAAAAGGTAGAAGAAAAATAAAAACTAGTTTTTTTTCGAAAAAAAAAAAAAGAATACGGTGCTTTGCTGTGTTCTTTTTTTATATAATTGATTAATTTGACAAACTAGCTGATATAGTTGTTCTAGCTTACTTGGTGATCAACAAAAATATCAAAAAAGTGTATGATGCCAAAAAATATGGCTTTAAAAAATTAACCTATTGCCAGCTAGAATGAGTATATAAACACAAAAATCTCAATGATTCTGGGGGGAAATAGATTGAGAAAACACTCGCAATTGCTATGACGCGAGTATATACCCCAAACACAAGTTGGATTTTTTATTACGTAATGAGTTAACTTTGATTCTCAAACGCATTTGTTTTTTGTAAGTTTCCAGGTATCTATAGAAAAAATCCAACTCCTCAGTATGTTAGGGGATAGTTTTAATAAAAATGCTAAAACCCGTGTATGATGCCAAAAAATATGGCTTTAAAAAATCAACCTATTTCCAGCTAGAATGAGTATAATTAAGGTATATGGTTTTTAGTTATTGGCTCTTTTAAAACTAGAATTTTGTTAGGCCCTGTTAACAGACTGTTTACAATTATGTTTATAAATTAACCTCAGTTTCATGTAAGGAAATAAAATACCATTATTCAATCATGCAAAAAGCGAAGAGGCTTGCCCTATAAGAGCCCCCCTGCAATCGCTACACTTAGATGATTTATTCTATAAGAGGTTAGATATTTAGCACAAAAGTAACAGGATTATTTGCCTCAATATTATAGGAAATCCTTCTCTTATATGAAACTAAGGTTAAACTAAGGTAAAATAACGAAAATGTTTTTTTAAATACAACTAAAATGACATTGTAGTCTGTATTTCGAATAAATGAAATAGAAAGATTGAATATAAGACTATTTATAAATGAAGATTTTTTTTTTCAGAGACTTAAGAAAAATAGAATGCTAGCTATACTCACTCCAGTTAACGAAGAAATAATTTTTTAAGCTATATCCCTTGGAATTACAGAGTTTCTTTATGTTTATACCAGTTTGGTTGTCGAGTTAATAAAATTATGGTTTTTAGCATTTACTCTTCTAAAACTATTGTTAATAGAGCCTAGTATAAATATTAAGGGAAATGATACATTTTGCCGCACAGCTGTAAAATCTATAAAACTAACTTCTCAGTATGTTAGAGATATATTCTCTCCAGTTAGCAAAGAAATAATTTCAAAAATTACTGAAGTTTTAGGTACACTTGTCGATATCAGTGTTAATTGGAACAATTATAGCAATAGTTCTAGTTTTGGAAGAGCCAATAGCTAAAAATCATAATTTTATTAACTCGACAACCAAGTAATTTTTGAAGTCATTTCCTCCGGAATCTTTGAGTTTTTTTGTATCTGTATTAGTTCGGTTGTCGGGTTAATCAGGGATATCTCCAAAATTAATTGTTTCAGTTTTTTCATAGTACATTTCTACAACGGGAATTCCAAAAGATAAGAAAAACAGTATTCCAATTACCGATAAAAACATAAAAGAACACCACATTATCTTTATAATCATTTTTTCATTAGATTCGACAGAATCGTAGAAATTGTTGTTCGTAAATCTCTTCTGTGACAGATCATATCGATCATACCATGATCTTTCAAAAATTCTGCTTTTTGAAAATTATCTGGCAATTTTTGTTTAATAGTTTTTTCAATTACACGCGCTCCGGCGAAACCTATCAAGGCATTTGGCTCTGATATGTTTATATCTCCAAGCATTGCAAAAGAAGCGAGCACCCCCCCTGTTGTTGGGTTCGTAAAAATATTAATAAATGGAATTTTTTTTTCTTTAAGCAGGCAAAGACCTGCTATGGTTCCTGCCATTTGCATAAGAGATAACATTCCTTCTTGCATACGAGCACCTCCAGAAGCAGTGAAAGCAATAAATGCAGCATTTTTTTTTATAGCAATATCAATGGCTTTATTGAACGATTTTCCTACAGACAACCCCATCGAGCCTCCCATAAATGAAAAATTCATAACAAATACAACTGCTTTTGTTCCACCGATCTTTCCATAACCGATAGAACAGGCATCCTGATTGCCTGTTTTTTTGCGAGCATCCTTCAATCTATCCGTATATTTTTTACTATCCCTAAACTTAATGGGGTCATCTTTTATGGAAGAAATCGGTATATTTTGGAATTCTCCATCGTCAAAAAGTATATGCAATCTCTTGTCAGAAGGTAATTCAAAATGATTATCACAGTTTGGGCAAATCATGTCATTTTCAACAAGATCAGTGAGGTAAACCATTTTTTCACATTCTTTGCATTTTGCCCAAAGTGTATCACTTGTTTGGTTAGTTACCCCCTCTATAAACGCTTTAACCTTTGGCGTGACAAATTCACTTATCCAATTCATATATATGATAAAGATGTACGAGAAATACCCATTAGAGCATTATACGAAAAATTTGGAAAAATTGGAAGAAGCTTCAATCAATTTGTATCCAACTCAGTTAGTTTTTGGATAAACACTTTTTCGATTCCCTGGAATATATTTTAAAAACATGACCTATTTTCCATATTATAATTGTTCAAATTTAATATTGATATCGACAAATGTACCTAAAACATCAATAATTTTTGGGGCAGGTTTTAAAAAAAATCACCTTCCCTGTTAACTAGAAAGAGTATATATATGTATACTTACTCTAGCTTG
>JAIRWI010000036.1 GCA_031269095.1 Holosporales bacterium | reverse complement strand
CCTACATCTAGAAATAATTTTAGATTCAAACGCAAGATTGTTCACCCAAAATCCCCCCCCCCCCCCCAGTTTTTTTACCACTGTGCCTTTTGGGTAACGGGGGCTACACTTTATTTATTATACTAGCAACTGTTTGATCTTTTTCCTTGCTCCCTCGAGATGAACCGAACTCGAAATTATACGCATCTTTGAGGCATGACCCAAATATTCCAGCAATTGTTGAGATAATCCCTACGGCTTCTCCAGGGAGATTGTTTTTGTACAGAGCAATAACGGCGAGGCAAATAATTAAACCAATTGCCGCAGCAATAACCATTATGTCCGCTCTCTTATTGCGTCTTCCTGTATTAATAATCGCTATGTCCCTTTTTCTGGCGCTTTCCTTGTCTTTGATAACCGCTAGCTCAATATCTTTTTCTGCCTCAATAATTGCTTTTCGAAATTCGAAAGCCAGTTTGCTGTTCTCTTCAAGTTTTTTAATGGCCTCTTCTGCATTCCTAGCTCCACTAATCTCCTTCGCTATCGCTAGGACTGTATTTGCAGCGTTTTCAGCGCGTTTTCCACCGACCCATCTAGATATCATTGGAGCAAATTGCGAAAGAGCTAAAGCTGTTGTTATTACATTCATTTTTGTTTTCTCCTTCACTTTAATTTATCTCGAAAAATACATGGTTTCCAATTTTGATATTGATATTCTCACCGAGAGCCCAGTATGGCGCTTTTGCGAGGCATGTGCTGTAATAATGTGTGGATCCCTTTGTTATGTCTGGCCAATTCCCTAATACAACATTTTCGGCAACCCCTAAGCAGATCTGATATATAGGATCTTTTTTCGAGATATTCTGAAGAATTTTATAATTGGGATCGGCAAAGTTCCAGCAGGAAAATTGCTTTGGCTCCAGACATATATTTTCAATGAGTTTCTCCCCTGCCTTATTCCGTCTGTTGCAGATAACATTGGCAATTGCTATAAGAGATGGCAAACCACCGTTTTCTCTATAGTATTCCCCCCTAGCCTCGCCGTAAATTGTTTGCGCGACTACTTCGATTGATTTATTGGTTATTGACATTTTATTGTCTCCTTTATTAATAAAAAATTTTGGGTATTTGTTTATAAAAATTAATTTATGCTTTACTGTTTTTTAATCTAAAAGCTATTACACAGTCGTCTGAAATTATCGTGTCCTTTTTGATTTGGAAACTTTCGTATATCGCGTGGCTATCTTCAAGACTTATTAAAATTTTCCCCATATTAACGTCATCTTCTAGAGAGGTTATGTCGGAAAGGTTTATGCTATCGCTAAGCTTCGTGTATTTGCATGCCAGGAGTTTTCTGGAGGACATTCTATCCATATATTCCTCAGATTGAAGCCCAGTTCCCAGGTGGTAAAAATACTGTTCTATATCTGAAACAGCGATTCCCTTGTGATATATACCGCCAAATCCATAGCATCTTGAGACGTAATAGTTATATTCATCTGGATCAAGTCTATGATCAAGGGCCATAGTTTCAAGGGTTTTGGAGGAGTTTTCAGTTATGAATTTTTTAGAATATAGAATTTTTTTCGAAGAGAGTTGTTCCTTCAAATTTGTTATATCCGAGTTCACATCAAGTATTTCCTTATATATTATGTCGATTTCTGAAATAAAATTTTCCATCGGAAATTTTGGATTTTCGTATATTGGAAAGTTCATAACACTTTCTTCATCACTCTCGACTATTGGTTTGTATCTGACTGTAGCTCTTGCCGATTTATTAAAGTTTTTAATTGGAACAAGAGTAACGAGAATTCTGAGATATTTTGGAAATTCTATATCTACAAAAACATTATTTTCTGCTTCATTAGATAAGGAGTCACCTATAGTGAATTCTACGCTATCTCCGTCAAAATACGAACTATTAGGCGCATTTCGTTTAGGTCTGATTTTTAGTATATGTCTATTTATTTTCATTTTAATATTCCTTGTTAATATAAAAAATTATTGATTAGTATTTAAGGTTTTACATAAAACAACGCATTGATTTAAATATTAATTACGTTATATATGCAATTTTCAGTTTTAAGTGGCTTTGTAATAATAGTTATTCTGGTATTATTCTCGTTTAAAAATTTATTTATCATTTTTTTATAATTACTTTTGTTTATTTTACTTTCAGACTTTAGCTGAGCTATATATTTAATAAGTCCATCGGTTTGTTTAAATCCATCGTTTTCAACGACAATATCCCGAATAATATCACCTATAGCCTTTGGCTTTTTTTCTGGTAAGGGTTTTACCGGAATTTTAAGATTTTTTGCAAGATTTTGATCACAAAACGCCATGGCGGTTACCTTTATCTCCTTGGCGTTATTAATCTCAAGGTTCGTTATTTTAGCTATATATCCGCCTATTTTTACCCAGTTCTTGGTGCTCAAGTTTTTTCTATATGGGATTGTGAAAGTTATTTCAATATTTCGCAAAGATAGGATTATATATTTTTCGATCAGTTTCATTATATGGATATAGGCTTTTTCTCCTATTTTTGTTTTAAAAAACGTCTGTGTGTAAGTATTTGGCAAAAAATCTTGGACACTTCTGAGATTAATCGAAATATTTTTAATTTTTCCTTTGCCATTAAAAGCTGGATTAATAATTTTTGTTCTAATTGATTCTTTCCTGAGTTGGTCATATCCAAAACATATTGATAGTTTGTGGTTATACCAATGCCTTTTGAGACTAAACGGAACAACATCGTCTGCGACAACAAGTGGAAGAGTTGATAAATTGGTAGGGGGCATATGTAAAAGTTCTTCATCTCTTGTGAGTTTGGAAAATCCTATATAATATCTTGTCGGTCGAGCTTGTTTTTGGCAAATCAACCTATCTCCAAATTTCGGCCAGCTGGATTCTAATTTTATTGGTGTTAATGTACTGATTTTATTCCCTTCAAATCTATTTGCGATTTTGGCTGAAATTTCTATGTCTCCTTCAACAACGGAAACCCAAGAAGCAGATATATCAACGTTAATCTCCCCCACAACTTTAGCGTGATCTTTTTCTATTTTTAGTGAATTTTTCAACACAGACCTTTCTATATCATTGATAACGTTGTCGCCTTCCTCGAGTATGGATATGATATTACCATCAGCATCTTGGACATTTAAATTAGTGAAGATTTCTGATTTTTCTACATCTTCGTTATTGTAAAGAAGCTTTGCCACTTCTGCATCCATTTCAATAGAAGAAGCTTTTTCTGGCTGTAATGACGATGTAATATACTCGTTCATAAAAATCTCGATTGTGCTATCAGATTTTTCGATTTCTGTGATTTTTCCACAAAACACGATTTCGGAATCTTCTAGAAGAACGTAATAATCTACATTTTGATCATCTATTATCTCCTGGTTATGGTTAAGAAGGGTAACCGATGCTGTAGATGGTTCTCCTTCGGTTTTCCAAGCCATAAAATATAAAACAAACATATGTTTTATTGTTTCGTTTTTGCTTACAGCAAGAAGGGTAACCTTTTTTCCCAGTTTATGGGTTTCTATGTAGGTATTGATTTTTTCCAGTGAGAGTGGTATTTTTTTCATGGTATTTCTCCAAATTTAAAAGAGTGTTAGGTATTTTGATGAGAGGTAGTTATAGGCAGGGAGTTTTTTGGGCAGTTCTGGTATACTTAACATGCTCCCTAAATGACGTCATGATGAAGATTCTTGGGGATAAGTTTAATTTTATTGAGATTTCTTTCTTCAGATTCCTATTTTCCATGCTTACTGTTTTTATAATTATGTTTTTTTATTACCCTAAGAAAAATTTATTTCGTACGACATCTCATAAAATACATGCGATTAGGGGAATTATTGGTTCCGTTGCGGTAGCCCTTTCGTGCCTTGGTGTTAATATTTTGCCTATGGCAGAAAATACAACAATTCTGTTTATGGAAGCCATCTTTATGCTACCTCTTGCCGTAATTTTTTTGAAAGAAAAAATAAGCAAAAAAAGCATTATAGCTCTTATTGTGGGTTTTATTGGCCTTATTGTTATACTCAAACCTAGTATGGGGCAGATTATAAACATCAAAGCCCTTGTCCCAGCATTTGCCGCTCTTTTTTTCGCACTTCTTAGCATTTCTTCTAAAAAACTTGTGAACGAACAAGAGAATTCTCTTACGATGCTTTTCTACTTCAGTTTATATTCATTGATTATCTCTGCAATTTTTTTACCAATTGGATGGAAAACCCCTAGTATAAACGACATCATCGTAATGTTTTTCCTAGGCGTCGGTGCTAATCTTCTTCAACTTTTCTTGTATATTGCCTTTAAAATGGCTGATGCTTCACAACTTTCTCCTATTAGATATGTTGAACTCCCCTTTGCAATTACCCTTGGATACTTAGTATTTGGCCAAGTTCCGAATTTGACAACAATAGTTGGTTCGATATTAATTATTGGAAGTACTATGTTGTGTTCTACGGATAGTACATAGGACAATAATGGTGAACATTTCTGAAAATCCCCATAAACTTTTTGTTTCTATATTACTTTTTAAAAAATTAGAGAGATTTTAGAAGAAAAACTTACAAAACTCGCATAAACAAAGATTAGTAGATCTCATCAGTCTACTATAGTTGTTTATATAGTTACCCCAATTTTAACATTGATATTGACAAATGCCCCTAAAACATCAGCAATTCTTGGGATAGGCTTTGAAAATCATCTCTTACCGACTAGAACGATTCACTGTATGCTGTAGCGCGCGCGCCCCATGTGTGTTGTACATAAGTCATGTATATGTGCAACGAGGTGTGTATTTCGAAGTGGGACACATAGCAAATTGTGAGAGTTGTACCGCAGACGATGTGTGTGATCGCTGTTGTAACACCTCACATATCTAGGTTACTAGAATACTGTTAGATGAGTCAAGTTTTGTTTTTTTTCGTCCTGATGGTTACACATATATACTCTCTCTAGTTAACAAAGAGATAATTTTTTAATCTATATTCCTTGGAATTATATGGGTTTGGATATTTTTGTTAATACTAATATCAACTGAATCAACTATATATAGTAATCTTGTTTTTTTTACTAGTTTTTGTAAAAAAAATATCATTTAAACAATATTTTTAAATCAATTTAATGCATCAAGATTTATGTTGTATAAATTTGGTTCTGTGTAATATCCTTGATCCTATAGAAATAATTTCGTATTTGTTGATCTTAAAAATGCTTTTTACAGTTGTGACTATCTTTCCAGAAGTTTTCCCCGGTGCTTTAGCATATGGACTTTCTGGAAAAAATTTGGGCAAGTTGTGGGATGTAAACACAATTAACATAAGAGATTTTGCAAAGGACAAACATTTGTCTGTTGATGACACACCATACGGTGGGGGGGCCGGAATGGTGATGCGTGCTGATATTTTGCATGAAGCACTTCTTCATGCCCTTTCACTCTACAATAAAAAACCCTATGTATTTTTTATGTCACCTCGAGGTGTCCCCCTTTCTCAAAAAGTTGTAAAAACCATAATGGAAAATCCTCATACCCCAGAGGGGGCAATTATACTGTGTGGTAGATATGAAGGTATAGATGAAAGGCTAATTCGGTATTGGAGAGAAAAATATGGGATGCTTGAAATAAGTACTGGAGATTATATCCTTTTTGGTGGGGAAATACCCGCCCTTGTTTTTATGGATGCCTGCATAAGGTTATTACCTGGGGTTATGAATAATAAGGAATCAATAGAAAACGAAAGTTTTTCTGTAGATCTTTTGGAGTATCCGCATTATACTAAGCCGATAGTCTGGATGGAAGAAAGTGTACCTTCTGTTTTGTTGTCAGGTGATCATAAGAAGATCTCTGAGTGGAGAGAGGAGGAAGCAAAACGGATCACGCAGAGCTCAAGGTCTGATCTATGGAACAGATATTGCTATGTTAACCGTGAAAAGGTATAGACGTCTTTCGATATATATTATGGAGAAAATATGAATCTGATAGAACAGATTAATCGCGATAGTATAAAAAAATTAACTTCCGAAAAGGTTATCCCAAGTTTCAGACCTGGAGACAGTGTTAATGTCATGGTCAAGGTCGTAGAAGGAACAAGAGAAAGGATGCAGTCATTTGAGGGGGTTGTTATTTCCCTCAAAAACAGAGGAATTAATTCATCATTTAGAGTCAGGAAAATTTCTAATGGAGAAGGAGTTGAAAGGCTTTTTCACCTATATTCCCCTAATATTCAAATCAATATCGTGAAACAAGGAAGGGTTCGAAGAGCGAAATTATACTACCTACGCGGCCGAACAGGTAAAAGTGCTAGAATTGTTGAAAGAAAAAGAGAAGCAGCTGCAGTTATCGCATAGTTGCCATGGCTAACATATTGTTGTTTTGCATTATCGGTTACCTTGTTGGGTCCATTCCTTTTGGCTATATATACGCAAAAATTTTTGAAAAAATAGACCTTAGAGAATTTGGATCCAACAGTACCGGCACAACAAATGTTTTTAGAACTGGCAATAAAAAGCTAGCTCTTATTACATTGCTTTCTGATACACTAAAAGCAACAATTTTGGTCTTTTTGGTCAATTTTTTTCACAGTGAGACAATTACGATGTTAACCGGGTTTTGCTGTATTTTAGGCCATGTTTACCCAATATGGCTCGGTTTCAAAGGGGGAAAGGGAGTCGCCACCATGGCTGGTGTTTTTCTATTTTTTTCGCCGATAAGTACATTGATATCCGTAGTTATTTGGGGGATAGCGGCAAAGCTTATAAAAATTTCTTCAATTGCTTCTTTGTCTTTTGGAATAAGCTTTTTAGTCTTAAATATAATTCAATTTGTTAAAGGAGTAACTAGTTTGTATTTTTTAATATATTCAATAATGGTTATATGCTTTATTTTTCATACCCACAAAACGAATATAAAAAGAATAATCAACCAAGAAGAAAAGAAGCTTTAAAACAAGTGTTTCTTTAAATTTTATACAACTCTGTTGCCTAAGTTCAAAAAGATGTGAATCTGATTGTGAGGAAATTGTAAGAATCGTTAATATATCCCCAAACACAAGTTGGAGTTTTTTTACAATATTTGGAATATAGTTATTCCAGTTAACTTTGATATCGCCAAAATTACCTAAAACATCAGTAATTCTTGGAATAGGTTTTGAAAAGCTATCTCTTGGCTAACTGGAGCGAATATATTCAGTTATCTAGTTGAGCTAGTATAGACTAAAATACCCTCCGTATTCCTTGGAATAGGTTTTAATAAACCAATCTATTGCCAAGTGGAGCAACTATAGGTTATTCAAGTTAACTTTGATATCGCCAAAATCACCTCAAACATCAGTAATTTTTGGAATAGGTTTTGAAAAGTTATCTCTTTGTTAACTGGAGCGAATATATTCAGTTATCTAGTTGAGCTAGTATAGACTAAAATACCCTATTCCTTGGAATAGGTTTTAATAAACCAATCTATTGCCTAGTGGAGCAACTATAGCTGTTTCAATTGACAATAGTATTAACAAAAATGCCCCAACCCCTGCAATCCTAAGGAAATATAGGTTAAAAAGTTATCTCTTTGTTAACTGGAGCGAATATATTTAGCTATCTAGTTGAGCTAGTATAGACTAAAATACCCTCCGTATTCCTTGGAATAGGTTTTAATAAACCAATTTATTACCAAGTGGCGCAACTATAGGTTATTCCAGTTAACAATAGTATTAACAAAAATGCCCCAACCCCTGCAATCCCAAGGAAATATAGGTTAAAAAGTTATTTCTTTGTTAACTGGAGCGAATATATTTAGCTATCTAGTTAAGCTAATATAGACTAAAATACCCCCCCTATTCCTTGGAATAGGTTTTAATAAACCATTTTATTACCAAGTAGGGCAACTATATTTCCAATCTATCCATAGTTTCTTTTAAAAAATTCCCAAAACATAGACTGCGTGGAAGATCCTTTGCCGCGAGGATGACGATCCATGCGCTTACCGTGGTAAGGCGTAGTACCAGGGCGAAGATGGTGAAATCGATGATGATGATAAGGATCTATGCCACACCTACCTTTGCGATGGGTATCGCTTAAACTCTTTCCATGAAATAATCCTCCATGTTCGCGAAAATGAAATGGATCATGATGAACCGTTGCATACATTATACCTGTAGTTAGCATGCATACGGCCAAAACTTTAAACAAATTATTCATAATATGGTCTCCAATATACACATAAGTATATAATTATATTGTAAAAGATATTTAGTATTAAGTCAATACGTATGTTTAACTAGTTTAAAACATTATATACTGAGGCCATTAGGCAGCCAAGTCGAACCTACCCTTTTAGGGTCATTGAGGCTTTTGTGTAGTTATAAGCGATTCACTTGACACTAGTGTTATACTTGCTCCAGTTAACATTGATATCGACAAATGTAGCTAAAATATCAGTAATTTTTGGAATAGGTTTTAAAAAATTATCTCTTCGCTAACTGGAGCGAGTATAATTCAACTCTAACTCAGTATCAGATACCATTTTCAAAGAAAAAAACTTTCTCGTTTCTAGGTAGTGACGATGATGCCTTCAACACTACTCACCGTCACTTCTATAACAATATCAACGCTTTACTATTTAACTGTGTATATAACTTTGGCTACCATTAACTGCCCCTTGACTTACTTTTTGAAAGTAATACCTCCAAGAAGGCATAAGCTTTTGGATAATCAGGGAGAGTGTAGGCAGAATTCTTTTTAAAAAAAGGATGTTGAGGATGTCTATTTATGTCATGGATACCATGAGGTCCAGGCATATGCTTTTTACAATGCTGGCGAGACAATTTGTTATGAGGATGTTTCATACAATTACGAGGATGATAAAAATCATGCATATGATCCTTGTGATGAGGATGATGTTTCATACAATGATGATGAGGTCCTGCACCATGATGATGGAAATGATGTTCCCCATGATGAGCGGTTGCAGGCATTATACTTACAGTAACGATACATATCGCCAAAACTTTAAACAAACTATTCATAAACAAAACTCCAATAAAAAACATGTTTGTATTATATACAATATTTTTTATTATATCAACATATATTTATCAAAATAAATATATCTAAACTGTTATAAGTTTGTTTAAAATTAGTCTATACTCATCCAAATTACTATATGTTTTAAGGCTTCTATAAAAAACATGACAACTCCAATGCTAAAACAATACAGACAAATAAAAGAAGAACACAAAGATAGCCTTGTTTTTTTCAGGCTTGGAGACTTTTATGAGTTATTCTTCGATGACGCCAAAATTGCCTCAAAAGAACTTGGTATTGTTTTAACAAAAAAAGCGGAAGGAACCCCAATGTGCGGAATTCCATGGCACGCTCATGAAATGTATCTTACAAAACTTATAAACAATGGACACAAGGTCGTTATATGTGAACAACTTGAGACACCTGAGGAAGCAAAAAAAACAAGAGGGGCAAGCGCCACAATAAATAGAGGAGTTGTTAGAATAGTAACTAAGGGAACCCTCATCGAGTCATCTCTTATATCAGAAAGACAAAGTAATTTTTTATTAGCAATTTCAAAGGGCAAAGAAAACTTTGGTATAGCATATGCTGATATTTCGACGGGTGTTTTTAAAATAGAAGAAATAGATTATAGAGACCTTTTAAACTGTATTTCAAAAATTAATCCTGAAGAAATAATATGCACAGATATAACCCTAACAAATGACCAATACGTCCTCGAAACACTGCATCAATATAGATCAATAATACACCCCGTTCCATCCGTTAAATTCATGAAAGCTAATGCGGAAAAAATATTAGCAAATTTTTATGGAATGAAATTTATAGACGCTATGGGAAAAATTAATCAGGAGTGTATAGAGGCTGCATCGCTTGTTGTCGAATACATTTCAAATGCATATTCAAAAACGAAGATAAATCTCTCGTTTCCAACTACGGTTAATCAACAGGAATATGTTCAGATAGACTACTTTACAAGACGTAACCTTGAATTGATAAAACCGCTTAATAATAATGATACTAATTGTAGTAAAAAATCGACATTGTTACATACAATCGATAAAACAATAACAAATCAGGGAGCAAGATTACTTGCCGATTGGTTGGCAACCCCTCTCCTTTGTCTAAAAAAAATAGAAAAACGACAGGATTTTGTGACTTTTTTCATAAATAATCAGGATGTTTTAAAAGAGATCAGAGATGGACTACAGCACTTTCCCGATATTGAAAGATCTTTAACAAGAATTATAATGAATAGATGCGGACCCCGGGATTTAAATGCAGTACGTATATCATTGCATAAAATGGTATACCTACATGATGAAGTAATCTTACGACATACCGAAGAATTAAACGGTCTCGAACTATTGTTCGATGGAGTCCATGAACTGGCTGACATACTGGATAATGCTCTCGAAGAAGACAACCTTCCAAATTTAGCAAGAGATGGTGGTTTTATAAAACATGGATACGATACCGACCTAGATTCTTTTAGAAACTTCGTTGAAAACGGTGAAACCCTTATAAAGGCTATGCAAAAAAAATATGTAAGTGAAACAGGAATATCAAATATCAAAATAAAAAACAATAGGGTCCTTGGATATTTTATAGAAACAACTTCCAACAATTCTTCAAAAATACCATACGATTTTATACATCGCCAAACATTAGCTAATTGCATTAGATACACCTCAAAAGAGGTTATCGATCTGTCCACGAAAATATACGAAGCAGAAGGAAATTCAATAAGACAAGAATTATTGGTTTTTGAAAACATTTGTGAAAGAATCCAAAGCTTGCAAGCTTCCTTAAAAAATTCAGCGCAAAAAATATCGTTTTTGGACTGTATAACTTCCCTCGCTCACCTCGCTATTGAAAATAACTATACTAAGCCATACGTAAATGAGGGGTATGGAATAGAAATTATAGGAGGGAGACACCCCGTTGTCGAAAACGGTCTTCTTAAAAATGGGGAAAATTTTGTAGCAAATGATTGCATAATCAGTGAAAAATCAGTTATTTCGATAGTAACTGGACCAAATATGGGAGGAAAAAGCACTTATATTAGACAAAATGCACTGATCGTTATCCTAGCTCAGATGGGATCGTATGTCCCCGCTTCGAAAGCCGTCATAGGCATAGTTGATAAAATATTTAGTAGAATTGGAGCAAGCGATGATATATCTTCTGGACGTTCAACTTTTATGGTAGAAATGACAGAAACTGCTCTTATCCTTAGACGAGCGACAGAAAGGTCACTTGTTATTATGGACGAAATCGGCCGGGGAACATCGACATATGATGGTCTCGCAATCGCCTGGGCAGTAATCGAAGAAATCCATGATAATTTAAAAGCTAAAACATTATTCGCAACTCATTATCATGAATTAAAAAACATTACAAAAACTATCAAAAATGTAAAATTTCTAACGGTTGAAGTTGATGAAAGTATGGATAAAATAACACTTATGCATAGAATAAAAGAAGGAATGGCAAATAAATCTTATGGTATTCATGTTGCCTTAATTGCTGGTTTTCCTTTAAAAACAGTAAAAAGAGCAGAAAAATTGTTGGATAAATATAAAAATTAGTTTAGAATAGTATATATAACGTCTTGATTATGAGAATAGCGTATGATTGCATATGCAGAGAATAACCTTCGTCGCGCCCCGATAACTATTCATAATTTTGACGAAATGAAAAAGAAATATCAGAATGTTTCTCGAAATTCTCTCTCCACGTATGAAAAGGGTATATCATCAGAATTTTGTGCTTCTAAGTTGTTAATATCAAAAGGGTACAAAATCCTGCATTTCCGTATGCGTAATATGTATGGAGAAATAGATATTATTGCACAAAAAAATGATGTAATCGTCGCTGTCGAAGTTAAACAAAGAAAAACTTTGGATTCTTCAAAAGAGTCTATAACTTATAGACAAAAACGTAGAATTTCAGAAGCTTTTCTATTATTTATATCAGAACGAAATGAAATGTTTGAAACCTATAGGATAGATGTAGTATGTTTTGATTCAAATGGTAGATTTGAACATATTGAAAATGCTTTTTACATCGAAGAGGCTGCCTAATACAGCGCTTTTTATTATAATTATTTTTTCTCTATCAGGATGTATGCCACTTATTGTTGGAGGAACGGTCGGGACGGCAGGATACGTCGCCATGCGTGATAAAAATATTGGGGAAAGCTTAAACGATACAAAAATAGAAACCACTATTCAATCGAGGTTATATAAAACAAGTCCTGACTTTTTTAGCAATGTTTCTGTCAGTTCAGATAATGGATGCGTATTACTAACTGGAATTGTCGAAAAAGAAGAATGGATAGCTATAGCTGAAAAGGAGGCATGGAACGTTAGGGGGGTAAATGTTGTCGATAACAATATAATTTCCGGAAAAATATTGGGAATTAATACGATTATGAAGGACGCTGCAATAACTTCAAACGCAAGAACTTGCTTGCTTATGAACAAAAATATTAGGTCCGTTAACTACAAAATAAAAACAGTTGGGGGAATTATTTATCTTAGAGGAGCCGCTAGAACACGTGCCGAAATTGACAGCGCTATTAATTCCGTGCGCCGAGTAAGGGGGGTAAAAAAGGTTGTATCGTACGTAAATATTATGAATTGATAGAATAACATATACAATCTTTGTTGCCCATAGTTGTTACAATTAATATTGATATCGACAAATGTACCTAAAACATCAATAATTTTTGGGGCAGGTTTTAAAAAAAATCACCTTCCCTGTTAACTAGAAAGAGTATATATATGTATACTTACTCTAGCTTG
>JAIRWI010000010.1 GCA_031269095.1 Holosporales bacterium | reverse complement strand
ACTCCAAATAAACCTAATATGATAAACCCTTTATATATGTACTTGTTCATAAAACTTGTTTCCTCCTTAATATGTTATAATTATATTCTATCATTAAGAGGTTAAAAAAGAGTTAATGTTTGGGGGAGAAATAATAAACAATTGCTAGCCACCAAGCATTGGCATAAAAAGACACCACCTAAGATTGCTGACTAGTACGTAATAGTTTAACCAGGTTGGTCTAAACCTATTTACAGGTCTCTTTAAGCATCCAAATTATTTTTTAATGATAGTTACACTGGACAGCTGTATCAATGATAGTGTAGGATTCCGTGTACGGAGACATATCTTGTGCCCGGATAGCTCAGTTGGTAGAGCAAGAGACTGAAAATCTCTGTGTCGCTGGTTCGATTCCGGCTCCGGGCACCACTTATTTAATACAAATTTAGATGCAACAAGGTGATTACTCAGCAGAGTTTTATGAGGCAACGGATATAGGCTCAAGCTGTTTTGTGTTTGCATCAGCAGGTTCTGGAAAAACTAAGATATTGGTTGATAGATATATCAAATTGCTGCTTTTTGGGGCTTCGCCGGAGAACATATTGTGCGTGAGTTTTACGAATGCTGCAGCCTACGAGATAGAAACCCGTGTAATTTCAATATTGCAAAAACTAAAATCAAACGAAAATAGTTATACGGAAAAATATCTAAAAAATGAAATCGGTCTAAAAAATATTTCAGAAACAATGTTGAATAAGGCTAAAAATTTGTTTCACAAATTTATTAATTCTTTCTCCAATATCACTACAATACATTCATTTTGCCAAAATTTGCTTCAGAATTACCCACTTGAGGCTGAAATATTGTCAAATTTCGAGATAATTGACGAAATTGAATCCAAAGAGCTGCTAGAAATCGCTAAAAAAACTTTTTTTGAAAAATTAACCGATGACGAACAGGCGGTAAAAGCACTCTCGCAAATACTCTCAAATTATTCGTTCGAAAATTTGCTAGAGATGTTTTTTGGCTCAATTTCTAAGGTGAATAGATTTTTTGATATGAATAAAGACTTAGACCAATATGAGCAGATACTCAAAAAAACATTCAATGTACCAAATCTCAATATGCCCGTTGTTGATCGTACTCTCACTTCATTAGAGCCAATATATCTAACAAAATTAGGGGGAAAACGTAAAAAAACTGATAATCCTGAGCTTCAGAATTTCGTTTATGAAAATAAGCAATTTAGGAACAAAATTAAGACTATACAAAAAACTTCTTCATTTTTAATGATAGCGAAAGAAATATATAGTATATATCAAAAAGAAAAAAAGAAACGCAATGTTTTGGATTTTGCTGATATTATCCATTATTTTAAAGTTCTTTTGCAAAAGGACTCTTTCTCATTAACCAATATTACGCATTATATTAAACATATTATGTTAGATGAAGCTCAGGATATGAATCTAGATCAGTGGAATATTGTGTCGTTGTTAAGTAATGATATCTTTGGGCATCATAATAACAGCACTATTTTTGTCGTAGGAGACATTAAACAATCTATTTTTGGATTTCAGGATGCGAATCCTAGACTTTTTATTGATTTTCACGAGCTTTATAAGCAAACCTTACCAAGAATTGGGAAAAATTTTAAAACCGTTTATCTAAAAGTTTGCTACAGACTACTTCCAGAAATTCAAAAAATGGTCGACAATATTTTTATAAATAAATTTGATAACTATGTTAATCATACCTGTTTTAGAAACAATTCACAGGGAATAGCCAAGTTGATCCCACTTAAACAACAAGAAGATATTGTGGAATTTATAAAAAATCTTGATAAAGATCCAAACGACATAATGATCCTTACAAAAAACAGATCGAATATTTCAACCGAGCTTATGAAAAAATTATCAAAGGAGGGGATCCCAGTTGCTGGACCGGATAGGATAAAATTAAACGATTCACTTATCATTATGGATGTTATCGCCGTTGCTGAATTTGCAGTTAATAACGATAATGACTATGCCCTTGCTTGTATATTAAAAAGTCCATATGTGTTTGAAATTCCTCTCAAGGATGAGGAAATATTTAACATATGTTCCCAAAGGGAAGATTCAATTTATAAAAATCTAAAAAAAAATCATTTTTATAGTAATCACATTGTTTTTTTAGAAAACCTAATAGAAATAGCGAAAACAAATAATATTTTTGAATTCTTTTATTATATAACCTTACAAACAAATATTATTGGAAATAATGATATTAATCATTTTTTAGAAATAGTCCTCAGTAGATTCCATAAAAAAAATGAATCTCTTAGTTGTTTTATCCTTTGGTTCAAAAATAACGATATTACAATATCAGTAAACCAGCAGAAAAATGATGGTATTCAGATATCAACAATTCACTCAACTAAGGGACTTGAATCTCCCATTGTCATTCTTTTGGACTTTTCTTTAAGCCCGGACAATAATAAAACAAAGTTTATATGGACGGAATCCATGAGTAGTATGAATTTTTTTGTAAAACCAAATAATTCTGAGTCTTTTGATGAGTTCGCAAACTTAATGCTTTTTCATAAGGCTAGCCAAGAGGAAGAAATTCTGAATATTTTGTACGTTGCAATGACCCGCGCTAGGGATCAATTATATATTATGGGACCTTTAACGAAGTCTAATAGTGCTTATGAATTTATAGAACGCTATAAGAAGTTTTAATTTTACGAGATAGACTTATTTATCTTACGAATTGTGCGTGGTTCTTTTCTCGAAGTACTCTCCATCCACTTCCTAGACAACACTCTCTCGCGACTTCAGGAGAAACTGCTTATCCATAAATTACCTACTGTATAATCGGAACATTTGATACTATACTCACTCCAGTTAGCAATAGGTTAAATTTTTAAAATATATCCCCAGAATTACTGATGTTTTAGATACATTTATCGACATCAATGTTAAGTGGAACAACTATACCTGAGCCAATTAACAATATGGTAGTTTTTTAAGCTATAGTCCCTGGAATTATACTCGTTCTAGTTAATAACTGGTAATTTTTTTAAGCTATAGTTCCTGGGATCATGGTTTTAGGCATTTTTGTTTGAAAGCTAAAATAACTATGAGTTTTTACTTAACCTTAGTTTCATATAAGAAAGAAGGATTCCCTATAATGTTGATGCAAATAATCCCGTGACATTTTTGCTAAATATCTAAACTCTTATATTGTAAATCATCTAAGTATAGCGGTTGCAAGGCTTTTATAGGGTGAGTCTCTATGCTCTTTGCGTGATTGAACAATGGTTTTTCATTTTCTTACATGAAACTGATGTTAGTTATGATGTTTTTTCTCTGGCCTTCAAACTGGAGGCAAATTGGTCAAGCATCCCATTTTGCTCTATTTTTAAATTATCTAATTTCGCATTTAATTTTCTTAACTCCTCTTCTAGGGTAACGATTTTGGTTTTTGTAGAATCAAACTTCTCTTGGCTAGCCTTATAAGATTGAGTAGCGGATGTGTATGACTGATATTTTTCAGTAAATTCTTTTCTAAAAATTCCAAATGCTTCAGGAGTAAACTCTTCTGGAGAAGTATCTTGTAGACACCTTCTTCTAATCTCTCCAAAAAGCGCATCTTCCGTATTAAACGAGAGCTCTATTGATTCGGAAGAATCTAATTTTTCCCCTTTAAAATGTGCTGAGATTCCGAACTTTGAAATAGTAGGGGAAACAAAGCTTATCAGGTTGGTTGATGTTTGTACCCAGTTTGAGCGGTGTTCTATTTTTTTTCGTTCAATCCCTAAGAGTTGTTTTTTTAACGAATTTAACTCTAAATCAATGTTAAAGACTTCCTCCTCTGTAGCTTTTTTAGAAGACTCCACCGCAACGTACTTAGTATTAAAATCTTTTCCGAGACCGGAAATATCCGGAGGTAATAACTCGCCGGGGTGCATTTCTAGAGTAGAGGCTGATGCAGAAGAGATTGCTAGGAAAAGTATTCCCCCTAGAGATGACATAAAAAAAACTGATTTCATTTTTCCATCCTGATTTTACAAAACAAAATTACTCTGCGATAATACCCTAGACTGTTATTCGTAGCAACAATTATATTGTTTAAACAATTTTCGAAATAAAGAAATGTTATTTTTCGTTATTTTTTCCAGAACTTGAGACTGAGTATTACAAATACCGAAATAAACTCAAGCCTACCTACGAGCATATCTATCATCAAAATAAGTTTAGTAAGCCCATTCATATCACTATACGGAATCTGAAGTGATGTTAAAAATTCAACCGGATATCCAGAATTGAAAATACAGGAAAAAGTCGCTGCTAATCCCACGCTAATATCATACTGGTTTATAAGACAAATTAAAAAGGTGCTAACAAAAAAGGATATAGCAAGTAAACTTAAAAATGATACTACAGATACTATGACTTGACCATCTACTACTTGTTCATAGTATTCTA
The DNA here is from genome assembly GCA_031269095.1 of Holosporales bacterium. Lineage (GTDB taxonomy): Bacteria > Pseudomonadota > Alphaproteobacteria > RUG11792 > RUG11792 > JAIRWI01. Next base: position 6,967 of record JAIRWI010000010.1, on the reverse strand, counting down.
CAGTATTTACGTGATTTGGCTTAATCTGTTTTTTAATATGATTTTTTAATATCCCCCAAATTATTTGTAACCTAAAAATTTTTATACCACTGCTAGTTGAACCAGAACATCCGCCAATAGCAAGTAGAACAATAAATAAAAATTTCATACACGGAGCCGCACCTTTTGCAATCGAGTCTACATTACTTGCAATAAGGTCATATCCAGTTGTTGTTATAGATGATGCAACTTGAAAAACAAATCCAATAAATACCTTAAGCGAAATACCATTATTATTTTTAATAAAATATAAAAATGCTACTGTAAGAACTGAAAAGAAAAATAGTTTTATATATCCTCTTATTTGTTGGTTTTTATAAAAATGCTTAACACCATTCTTGAAGCAATTTATTATTTCCATAAATGTTAATCCCCCAAAAAACATTGCAACTGCGACTATAAATTCTATTAATCTGTTATCATAATAGGCTATTCCATTGTTTTTGGTCGAAAAACCACCAGTCATTATTGCCGATATACTGTGACATATTGCATCAAAATTACTCATTCCTGCCATTTTCAAAAGAAATGATATATATACAATGAAAGCTATACACATTAAACTGAATACGGCTAATACTTGCGAAATTCTGGGGAGAAGTTTTTCAGATTTGTCTGAATTTTCTGTTCTAAAAAGTTGCATTCCACCAACTCTAAGAGTGGGGAGAACCAATATTGCGATTGTAATTATTCCAATTCCCCCTATAAAATGAAGCATAAATCTCCAAAGATTTATCGCTTCTGGTAATGACTCTACATCGCTATAAATAGTTGCTCCAGTAACAGTAATTCCTGAAACTGATTCAAAGAGGGCGGTCATAAAATCTATTTTATGCCCATCATATAAGTAAAATGGAAACGCGCTACAAAAAGACACTACAATCCAAAAACATACTACTATAAGAAATGCATCTTTTTGAGAAAATGTTAGCGAGTTTATATTGGTCGCTGAGGAAAAAATTACACTAGTTCCTAGAAATAAACATAAACTTATTGAGGAGGAAAATACATACACACATTGGCTATTTGAAAAAAATATGTCATATATAAGGGGAATAAACATTACAACAGCTATGCCACACAAAATTATTCCGTTTAAACAAAATACAGTCCTAAAATTTAGTTCCACAGTTTGATACTTATGCAGAAGTTGCTCATGGGTGATTATATACCAATGTTTCGCATAAACCAGTTACATATTTAGATATGTTAATCGATACAGAAAACGCGTAGACTAAGCTATATTTTTTTTATTTTAATTGGTTTGTCTTGAAGAATATAGCCGTTGGAATGTCTGGAGGAGTTGACTCCTCCACCGTTGCTTATTTGCTCCATCAACAAAAATATAATGTTTTTGGAGTAACTATGGACATACATGAATTTTCGTACAAGGCAGTTTTAGATGCTAAAAAGGTATGTAGTGATCTTGGAATTGAGCATTACACCATAAACCTGAGAGATGAGTTTAAAAAAAATATTATAGATTACTTTAAAAAGACGTATAACGATGGCAAAACCCCAAATCCTTGTGCTATATGTAACAGAGAAATAAAACTGAATTTGTTACTAAAAAATGCGATAGATTTAGGAGCCGATGTCATGGCAACTGGACACTATGCTAGAAATAATTTTTCTCCTTTAGAAGAAGCGGTTTGCAAAAAAAAAGATCAAAGTTATTTTCTTTCTTTAGTTAAAAGAGAGAACTTAGAAAAACTTATATTTCCCCTTGGTGGTTTTTCTTCTAAGGAAGAGGTACGCAAGCTGTTTAATTTTAAAAACCCTCCTGAAGAAAGCCAGGATATATGTTTTCTTTCCAATAATGGTTATAAAAGTGTTTTTAATGATATAGTTGAAGCTGAGGGAGATATAGTTCATGTTAATTCGTTAAAAACTTTGGGGAAACACTATGGGGTTCATAACTACACGGTTGGTCAAAGAAAAGGAATGGGAATATCTCACGAAAAACCACTGTACGTCATAAAAATTGATAAGAAAAACAATACGGTTTTTGTCGGGGAAAAAGAGGATCTTTACGTAAGTAAGTTTGAAATAAATGACATTAATTGGATAATTGATATGCCAGAAATTTTTGAAAAATATATAAAAATCAGATATATCTCAAAAAAAATATTAGCTAAGATAGAAAAACTTGCAGACAATAGGGCTATCGTAACGATAGTAGATGATTTAAGTTATGATAATACGACCACGACAGCTATCACGGTCGCAGCTGGACAAGTATGCTGCATTTATGATAATGAAACGGTAATAGGAGGGGGAATAATAGTGTGAGGTTCACCAAAGCCGAGGTTAACGGCAATGATTTTGTCATTCTAGAGAATGTTAATTGCAGTGATGTTGATATAAAGAGGATAGCAGATAGAAGATACGGCATTGGCTCTGATCAGGTCATATTTTTCGATAATAGCAGTAATAATGTGCAATTTTTTAATATGGATGGCCAGAAAGCAGACATGTGTGGCAATGGGCTGTGTGCACTTGCCAAAATATATCCTGGTCGCCCATTTAAAGTGGGAAAAACTGTCTACGAGACATCTTATAATAATAATGGGTTTTGTTCGGTGATATTGCCTATGCCAGTATGTTTAAAATCTGGAATAAACTATAAATTTATAGATACTGGAAATAAACATATAGTGCATATAGGAAAAAACATGGACATGCTTTCATATAATGACCAGTATAACGTGCATTTTTTAAAAATTTTGTCCAAAAACAAATTGTCAATAGAGACCTACGAAAGGGGGGTGGGAAAAACATATTCATGTGGAAGCGGAGCGATTGCCTCTGCATTCGCTTACGGAGAACCTGGAGCAGTTAACCATGTTATCCATGAAGGCGGCGAATCCTACGTAGATTTATCTCAATCATTATCTGTAGTAGCTTTTGCTGCTTGTCCAAATATTTTATTTTATGGAGATTTTTACTAAAGTAATCTCTTTTAGATGCACAAGGGACATGAGTTGTAGAGATATAATTGCCCCACTTGATCCTAGAATTAGCTAAAATACCCAAACCCGTATGATCCCACGAGGTGATGCATAAGGGACATGAGTTGTAGAGATATAGTTGCCCCACTTGATCCTAGAATTAGCTAAAATACCCAACCCCGTATGATCCCACGGGGGGTGTAGCTTGAAAAATCACCCATTGTTAAGTAGAGAGAGCATGTAAAAACGGATAAACGCAAAAAATATTTCCGATATGTCTGAAAATACAATAAAATAGCTGCGTGTTTCTATTAAAACAGGTTAGACATGTTGAAAAATATAAATTTACTCATATCTAGTTGCGGAATAACTGCCATCTTATTCGCAATATACAAAATTAGGTATGTGTTTTCTCAATCAACAGGAAATAAGCGTATGATGGAAGTTGCTACGGCAATTCAGGAGGGGGCCAAAGCCTATCTCAATAGGCAGTACTCAACTATAGGTATTGTAGGGGGAGTATTAACAGTTCTCTTATGGGTATTTATGTCTCGCTTTGTCGCCATAGGTTTTGTATTGGGAGCAGTCCTTTCAGGGGCAGCTGGATATATAGGTATGAATATATCAGTTCAAGCGAATGTGAGAACAGCTGAGGCTGCGAGAATCTCTCTTCAGAAGGCACTTTCTATTGCTTTTGATTCAGGGGCAATAACCGGTATGCTTGTTGTTGGCCTAGGACTTCTTGGAGTTCTTGGATATTATTACACATTAAGTGGATCTAATGAAACAAGAGTTGTAACAGAGTCGCTTGTAGCTCTCAGTTTTGGAGCCTCTCTTATATCAATATTTGCAAGGCTTGGAGGAGGGATATTTACGAAAGGAGCAGATGTAGGAGCAGACCTCGTTGGAAAAATTGAATCAAATATTCCAGAAGATGACCCAAGAAACCCAGCAGTTATTGCCGACAACGTAGGAGATAACGTTGGGGACTGTGCTGGAATGGCTGCGGATCTTTTCGAAACATACGTTGTTACGATAGTCGCTTCAATGGTTCTAGCTGGTATTTACTTTAGCGGGTCGCTAGTACAGGAAACCATGGTAATATACCCGTTAGCTCTAAGCGCCGTATGTATTATCGGATCTATCATTGGAACATTTTTTGTAAAGCTTGATTCTTCTGGTAAAATTATGAATGCTCTTTATAAGGGGTTAATAGCTTCCGGTATATTTTCTTTCACATTTCTTCTGGCTCTGACGTATTATATGTTTGATGGATTTTTTACCGAAATAACTTATGGTGGTTCTCACGAATTCCATGCGTTCACAGTTATAAATCTTCTTTCTTGCAATCTTGTGGGGATTGTTGTTACGGGATTGTTGGTTTTAATAACAGAATACTACACCGCTGTTAATTATAGGCCAGTCCAGGGAATTGCAGCAGCTTCTGAAACGGGGCATGCTACAAATATTATTCAAGGTTTAGCAATTTCAATGGAAGCAACGGCTCTCCCAATACTGGTTATATGCTTTGGAATTATTACTTCCTACATAAGTGCCGGAGTTTTTGGAATTTCTGTAGCAGCAACAACTATGCTAGCTTTTGCGGGGATAATTGTTGCTTTAGATGCATATGGGCCAGTAACCGATAATGCAGGTGGTATTGCTGAGATGTCTGAACTTCCATCGAACGTCAGAAAAGTAACGGATGCACTAGATGCTGTCGGTAATACAACAAAGGCGGTTACAAAAGGGTATGCGATAGGTTCAGCGGCACTCGCTTCTTTGGTTCTTTTTGTGACATATATTAATGATATAATGCACTACTTCCCTAAACTAGGTGATGGTTTACATATAAGTTTTGAACTCAGTGATCCATACGTTATAATAGGTCTACTGATCGGAGCAATGCTACCGTATCTTTTTAGCTCGTTTGGGATGAAAGCTGTAGGTAAAGCTGGAGGAGCTGTTGTTTTAGAAGTACGCCGGCAGTTTCGTGAGATAAAAGGGATTATGACGGGAAAAGCAAAACCGGATTACAAAGCAGCCGTTGATATTCTAACCAAGTCAGCAATAAAAGAGATGATGATTCCATCAGTTATTCCTATTATAACTCCTATCGCTGTTTACTTTAGTGTAAATTGCGTAGCAGGGCAGGAAAAAGCGTTAATATCTCTAGGAGCAACTCTTATAGGAACTATAGTAACTGGTATATTTGTTGCTCTTTCTATGACCTCTGGTGGAGGAGCGTGGGATAATGCGAAAAAATATATTGAAGAAGGGAATCACGGAGGCAAGGGATCTGATGCACACAAAGCAGCTATCACTGGAGACACTGTCGGAGATCCCTATAAGGATACGGCTGGTCCTGCTATCAATCCAATGATTAAAATAGTTAATATAGTTGCGCTATTACTTTTGGCCATCTTAGCGTAAACTATAATAGATATATACAAACGCTCTATGAAGCAGTGGTAATACTGCTGCTGTTTCATGGTGTGTCATATATACATTAATGAAGGTGTGATTTTATAAAGAAGGTAGGAGCCATGGCTTTTAACAGAATAAGAAACAGATCATCGAGTACTGTTGATACAAATTCAGTTGATATCTGGCCTGGTTTTGTTGATGCTCTTTCGACGGTTCTTCTAGTTTTTATCTTCGTTCTCGTTGGTTTTATATCTTCTCAAGTTTATCTTTCAGGACTTATTGTAGACAAGGATACTTCCTTAAATGATCTTCAAATCCAGGTTCAAAATCTCTGTTCTTTACTCAATCAAGAAAAAAATAGAGTTCAAGAGACGGAGACAATTAATTCAGATTTAATAAAAGAAATGGCTCAGCTAAAAGAAACTCTCATGAATTTTGAAAATGAATTTGAAATTGAAAAAGAAAATCATGAAAAAACTTTGGATGATAAAAAAACATTGGAGGAAGAACTTGACGAACTAAACAAAAAAATGAAAAAAATCTCAGATTCTTTGGATTCTGAAAAATCAAAAACGGAAAAACTTTCTAAAAATTTAAATGCTATAAAAAAAATGAGCGACTACACTTCTGAATTTTTCGATAAACTCCAAAACATTGTCAAAGATAAAGATGGGGTTAAAATTGTTGGGGATAGATTTATATTTCAGTCCGAATTATTTTTTGATACGGCTTCTGATGTTCTAAACGAAGAAGGAAAAATCCAAATATCAAATCTAGCGAAAATTATAAATGATATCGGTAGTAAAATTCCTTCTAATATTAAATGGATTCTGCGTGTTGATGGGCATACAGATTCTCGACCAATTTCTAGTAAGTTTCCGTCAAACTGGGAATTGTCTTCAGCGCGTGCTATATCCGTCGTTAAAAGCCTTATCGACCACGGGGTCGATCCTGAGCACCTAGTTGCTGCAGGATTTGGCGAATTCCAACCAATTACCGATGACGAGGATGAAGAAAGTCTCGCTAAAAATAGACGTATAGAGTTTAAACTGGATCAAAGGTGAAATGCTCTCTCTAGTTATAGCTGTCCCAGTTAACATTGATATCGACAAATGTACCTAAAATATCAGTAATTCTTGGAATAGGTTTGGAAAAATTATCTCTTCGCTAACTGGAGTGGGTATATCTACAATGTTTTCAAGACCCTAACCATTTAGCAGAGATTTTTACGTTTTTTTATACCTCTGCCTTGGGAAAGAAGCGATAATAACAAACTGAGAAACAAAACGATATTATACTTGTTCTAGTTGGTAATAAGTTGATTTTTTATAACATTTTTCGAGGAATTGCATAGTGTTTAGCGTTTTTGTTTATCTCTAAGCCAACTAGCTTAGTTATGTCACATATTTTTTATAGAAAAACCAAACCAGCAGCTATAGCTCTTGCTTACTCTCTATATTTAGAGGCATAGCTGTTCTAATTCTTTAAGGTCTTGTCCAAGTATATGATAGACCAGTAACCTTACTAGTATAGTTACTAAGTGTAAGAGA
>JAIRWI010000024.1 GCA_031269095.1 Holosporales bacterium | reverse complement strand
TTGGCTAAAAATGCCGGCATTGATGTTCCGGAATGGCGGTTAACAAAGGATGCAATAATCATAAAAAGATTCGATCGGAAAAAACAAATGAGAATACCATTTCTGTCAGCTATGAGCATGCTGGGAGCCGGCGACAATGATTCTGGACATAGCTATCTTGAAATTGCAGATGCAATAACGCAATACGGAGCCTCTCCAAAGAATGATCTGCGAGAGCTCTGGCGAAGAATTGTGTTTTCTATATTTATCTCAAATACAGATGATCATCTCCGAAATCATGCATTTTTGTATGAAATAGGGAGAGGCTGGAAACTGTCCCCTGCCTATGATTTAAACCCGTCTCCCTATGGAAAAAAGGCGCTGAGTCTGAATATATCGGAAACTGACAACTCCTTATCTCTTGAACTGGCTCTGTCAGTTATGAATTATTTCCAACTGTCTGCGAAAGATGCAAGAAATATAATGGAAGAAGTAAAACTTTCCGTAAAAAATTGGAAAAATGTTGCTACAGATCTTGGAGTCAATAGCCGAGAAATTAAAATTATGAAATATGCAATTCTTGATGAATTATGAGGTGCTGTACCATGAACTTTTATCAATACATTTTGGTTGGAATAGGAGGAGCGTTTGGTGCGATTCTGCGCGTTGCCGTATCTAGAATGTTACCTGTAGTGCTGATACAACAGATTCCATCGAGTATTTCTGACTGAGCACTGGGATAAAAGCTGCCATCACAGCCGGATATGTAGCTAACTAAGTATCTGACAACGCAGGAGATTATGAACCGTAAAGTAACAGATGTGGACGGAGTAAGAGATGAATAAACAAGCTTAATTTATTTTAATGCTAATCAGAACAGAAACTGTCTAGTCTTGATATTTTTTTACATATAGCAAAAAACGCCCAACAATTATTGCTTATGGCGTATTTTTATGATAGGATTCAGACATAAGTTGGATGTTTTTTGATTTTATAGGAGCTGACGATGTTTAGATTTTGTGTAGCCAATATGCTTTATAGAGTTTTTTGTGTTACATTATTAATATCTGTGGATGGCATAGCTAATGATGCATATGGAATGGATCAAGCAACCGATAAATTATCAGTACCGAGAAGCAAATCTCTTGAATTACCTAGATCCCAACATTTCGGTATAGAAATGAAGCAAAGAAGTAGTTCTGTTACAGAGCAAGATGTTGGATACAAATTTGTTGGTGATATACTCATTGTAGATCGAGAATTGAGAAAATTTGGCATAACGGCAGAAAAAATTAGGGAAATTTGTAAAGAATTTCAGGCACAATATACTGAAAGTACACAGGAAGTGCTTGATTCAGATTTGGCTGGCAGCTGTTTCGAATTTTTTGCAAAATCTAGCGATACCCAATATGAGTACCTAGAAACCCTACTTAAAGCGGAAAATGTGTGGGACAATGAATACGTAGAGGGGGAAAAAGATTTAAATACCTATTTGTTTCTATCATCAAAATCAGCATTAAGTATTATTAAAAAGTATGGTATTTCAAACTTAGCTGGTTTTATGAATTATATAGCTAATAAAAGTGGAAAGTTGGATTACCATTGTGACTCAAAAGAAGAAGAGTTAAGTTTGATACCGTATTTCAGAGCAATTCAGTGTGGTTCACTAAAAGCATTAACAGCGTTAGCTATGGATGGTCGTTTTCCGGAGCTTCTGTCTTTTTGTTATTTTAAAGGGAGCGATAAAATTGCAGGAGCTGTACATTCAATGACAGTTGGAGGGTATACGTATCAGATATGGCAAAAAGGGTGTAATCCATCTCGGTATTGCCTTGAAGGAACTGATGACAGTAATATGTGGATTACAGATTGTGTGTACTCTAGCGTCGGAAAGTTGTTGCCTTTGGCCCTTGTACAATTGAATCGTAAAAAGTAATTGTGTATTGCCCTTTTATTTAAGTTGATTCCGTTAAAGTGATGATCATGTGATGGGGATAAAAATAATAGCTCACTGCATCACAGATTCTAAAGTTTTATCTTAATCTTGTTACCTTTGCAGCAGTCATTGCGAGACAAGTTGTTTTTTATACAAAAGCTGTGTAGATGATGCTTTTTAAGATTATTTTAATATCTGCTTGTTACAAATAATTAGCTGACAGTCTCTTGAGGTAGAATTGAAAATATCTGTGAGAATTATTATTACAGCATTGGTTTGTTTAATAACAATATGTGCAGATTGTAAGGTTTCGCATTATTATGCTCAACGTTCTCATTTGTTTTTTATAGATCCACAAAAACAAGATGAAGAAGATGGAGTTATTGGTGATGAAGGATATAGATGGAAAAATCATCTAAATTTCAATATTGATGGAAAACCTATAAAAAATTGGCATTTTTTTCCAATCGTCGATGAAGATAAAAAAGATGGAGCGAAAAGTGCAGATGATGTTCATAAGCACTTGGAAGGTATATGTAATAAAGTGTCTTTGGTAGACCATATAGATGATAAATACTATATGAAAAAAAGTGACGCTGTAGAAGAGTTTGAGTTACAAGATACATCTGATCTTAGGGAAGAAGATCCCACTTCTGGCAAGGCCATCCAACTTTTGGATAAAGAATTGTTGAATCCAACAAATTCAGCTGTTGGCGCAATAAGTATAATAGTTGAAAAAAAAAGCGCAGGAAGTGAGGAAACATCTTACGAAGCATATACAGCTTCATTAATTACAGATGGAAAAAAAATAATTATTGCTAGTAATCATCCATTCCGTGAATTAGTGCTATGCGGCTATTATAAAAGTAAGCGTAACAAAAAAACTTGGCTCTACCGCAGAAACAATAGATCTTTAAAAATTGGTAAGGAGGAAAACCCTTCGCAATATATTCTTATAAATGATATGAACGATGAAATGCAACATGCTGATGATACTCGTATTGCAGATGACATACTTATCAATATACTTGAATTTAATGAAAAACTCAATTTGGCTTCTCGTGAGAAGAGCGAACAACGGCTGCTGCCAGACGGTACAAGTGGAACATATACTAGAGGTTATAACGATTCTGAAGCTTGTTTGGTTTATCATTTATTGAATATTCCGGATCAAGATAAAGTTTTGCAACCAGTAAATAACGTGTTTCGTCAAACTATAGATTTTCTACTCGCAAAAGCAAATGAACAAGAAAAAGATACATCTGATATAGCAACAAAAGTAAGTTATGCCGATATTAAGCTTGTAGTACTGCACATACATACAAAAAAAGATCCATGCGGAATGTGTACAAAACTTTTAACGACGCTGTCAGAACGTATGAATAACCCAACATCTGCTGTGACGAAACATTTAAAACAAATTTTCGAAATTAATGAAAAAACCAAGGAAGACAACCCCAAAGTGCAGTTTCTTAAGCGATTAAATGGACATTTTTTGATAGAAGTGTCTTCTAGCGAGCATGATTCTGAGGATGATAAGTGCTCACATGCAGAATGCTCCGGAAGAAGTAGCGATAAAGATAAACCAATAGAAATTAATCTGAACATCACAACAGGTGCTAAGCAAGCGAATACTTTATTTATCCCCTACGGGCTTATTGATGTAAGAAAAAATTTTAAATTTAGGCCAACATTTCCACCATACGTTGTTTTTAAAAGACTTAAAGACGATTTGAATATATGTAAAAATACAAACGCGGTACCTCGTCATTGCCATATCGATTGTATTGACGTAAAATCTCACGCATCATCAATTCCTATCAAACCAATTAAGCCAGAGCCAGATACGACTACAGATTCTGCAACTTTGCCTGAAGCAAAGGATGAGAAACTGCAAAAGCAGGCATTATTATCTTTTGAGAATATAGAAAAGAAGAAAGTGACAATAAAAGCAGGTACAAATATTCCTAAAGATATGGTCGGACTAGAGTGGTTTCACAATCATTGCTATGCCAATGCGGCCTTCCAATTTTTATTTGCATGCGATCCGATTCGCGATTGCATAATAAATAAAAAAAGTGACATCGATTCTAATTTTATTAAAGCATTGCGTAAGCTATTTACAGCGATGAATGAAAAAAAAGAAAAAACTATTGCCGCAAATAGAAAAGGCCAAAAAGAAAATAATGTTGGGTTAAAGGATATTTATAGTGTTATAGGACAAGAAGCAAAAAAAATTGATGGAAAAGAAAAGGCGAATAAACTAAATAACGTAATTTGCAATTTAGGAACATCCGATACACATGAAGATGTATCTGAACTATTAGTGCCAATTATAGATTTAATATCTCAATACAAATCTAATTTAAAAGAAAATATGTATACCACCATCGTAGAAACAATATCTTGCAATAAATGCAAGAATTCAAAAATACTACGGTCGGTTGATGATAGCTATATAGGAGTTACTATAAGTGGAAAAGATATTAGAAAATGCATGAGAGACAGTTTTGCTGTTAATAAATTAGAAGGCGACAATAAATGGTACTGCCCAGAATGCAAGAAAAAAAGAAAGGCAACGAAAAAATCTAAAATTACTAAATTGCCAAATAACCTTATCTTGCAATTAAATAGGTTTGGTTACTCGACCCATTCCAGCAAAATTACTGAGGATGTAATCTATCATGAAACACTTACAATCCCGAATGCTATATTAGATGAAAAATGCACACTTGAAACAAAACAAATACGTTACAAATTAAAGGCCGTAATAAAGCATCATGGTTCCTCATTAAATGAAGGACATTACACAGTAACAGTGCTTGGAAAAAACAGTAAATGGTATAATATCAATGGAGATGAAATTGCTCTAAATAAAGGCTTTGATCATTCAACTAGTGCTTATTGGCTTTTGTATGAACGTAAAGATGATGCTCAAGCCGAACCTGAAGAAACATGGGAAGAAGAGTCAAAAATTGACATAAAAGAAGTTAACTTTCAGAGAATTGAAGCAAAAATTAAAAAAATTTTTGAAAGAAATAAAGAATTGAAAAGACTTAAGGAAAAAATAAACTTGAAGGAATTACAAGAATTATATAAAGAAGCCTCAACAATAATAAAGGATTTTAAGTTTGGTTGGAGCAGTAGCTTATTTAAATATAACGCGCGAGTTAACGCAGAAGATTTTTTTGATGAAACAGGCGATATTCAGGAAAAAGTCAAACATTGTTATGATGATCCTAGCAGAGAAGATAGTAAATACTCTTTTGGGAAAAAAGGGCTGTTAGAAGTGCTAAATTATAGAAAATTTTACGATACTAGAAAATCAATCCCATCAGATGTAATGCAACAATTGGCACTGTATATACTCAATAAATACGAAGGTGATGATGCAGACATTTGGGGAAAAGTATTTGAGATACTCGCGCAATCTGAAAAAACCAAAAAATAACATCCTATGTATTTTTTTCGTGGGAGCGACCAATTTTCATCAGTCAAATCAACAGGTCACACCTCCGTTTTCGGAACATTGTTGAGGCGCATGTCCGAAATGGTTAACAAAAAAATGCGAGGCACTGAAAACAGAGCACTCCATTTTTCATAGCGGCGGAGAGATTTTTCTCTGGAGAGGACGTTAGCTCCACCAGAAAATAGCAAAGTCAGTGAGAAATTACGATTGGCCTAAATGAGGAAAGACAAACAAAATGCGTTGTATCAGAGGACTTGCCTACCGCCATATTAACAAAAGCCGACGAAAGATCGCTGTATACCCATTCTCCAAACTGTCCAATCCTGCCAAAATTCTCCGATTTATCTCCAAACGAAGGGTCACGGAGATTTGGGGCAGCTCCGCTGTAAAAGCTGATTCTGAGTCGATTTCGGACATTCCTCAAAACCGCCGTTTTCATGTTGCGGAGAATTTTGTGGTCGAGCAGATGTATCGACGAAACGGTGACTTGTGAATAAAAACGGATTCAATAACTTTATTGTGAATTCTCCGAATATTTTATCGTGCTATAATCACAAATACCCAACCGGAATTGCCACAATTTCTCTCGAAAGAGGTATGTCTTTTTCTCGCATACAAATTACTGCGCCCATGCCAATCGGTTTTTTCAGTGCGTGCAGTGCAGAAAAACTTTTGCCTGTCATCAATGATGGAGTTGCCGTTTTTTTTACTTCAATGGGATATAGAGTTCCGTTCGATTCGAACACAAAATCAATTTCCCGTTGATCTGAGTCGCGATAGAAGTAAACAAGAGGATCTTTTCCATTGTGCCAGTAGCTCTTCAGGATTTCTCCAA
>JAIRWI010000051.1 GCA_031269095.1 Holosporales bacterium | reverse complement strand
TTGCAGCAGGCAGCCAGGAGATTAAATCTTAGTCCAAATCTCTTTCTTCTGTTTCTATATCTATCTACTATTATCTTAAACCTTTTGATAAATCCTATAACATTCTCATTAAGAACCCTCCTACTTGATAAATCTCTGTTAGATAATCTCTCTTCCTGACTTAAAGGTTTCCTTTTTTATACCCCTAACTAATTGTTATTGCAATTTCGAAAGAGGTCTATTGTTATCAATGTTAACTGGAATAATTATAGTTTTAACAAAAATACCCAAACCCCATGTAATTCCAGGGGGTATAGCTTTGATGCCGGAAGAAATAGTTTCAAAAAATACTTATACTAATTTTATAGATTAAATCAACTATACAATAAACATCCTTCACAAATATCACTTATAATACACATCTTGCAGCTTGGTTTTTTGGCTTTACATATATACCTACCATGTAATACAAGCCAATTACTGGCATTTTTATGAAAATTTTTAGGGATTTTGTTTGCCAAATCCTGTTCAATACTAATGGGAGATTTTTCTCCTGATAAACCAATCCTGTTTGATGTACGCATAACATGAGTATCCACGGCAATTTGATTACCTCCAAATAATTCGTTCAGTATGACATTTGCTGATTTTCGGCCAATTCCCGGCAATTTTTCAAGTAATTTGAGGTCTTTTGGGAGATTTGAATCGTATTGATCTATTAAAATTCTAGAAAGGTTCATAATATTTTTGGATTTATTATTAAAAAACCCCACTGGTTTTATATATTTGATAAGCTCATCAATCCCAAGATTAATCATTTTTTCTGGAGAATCAGCAAGTTTGAAAAGTTTTTCCGTGATTTTATTTACGATCTTGTCAGTTGCCTGAGCAGAAAGTAGAACCGCTATTGCGAAAGTGTAGCTATTAAAGGCAATTAGCTCGCTTTTAGGATTCGGATTTGCTTTTCTAAACCGGATAAAAATCTCAAATATCTGATCTTTATTCAGCACTATCTAAAATTTCCGACACATAAAATTACTAGGAACATATTATATCACTCTTCAAATTATTAAATGCTTAATTATATTTCTTTAAAAAACCGGATTGAATCTCATTTTTCTATTTATTTGCCCTCTAAAAGTATATGAGAAACTTATTTTTATATGAAATATAACGAAAAATAGCTTATAATCGGTACACAGAATATGTTTGTGTACCGGTATTTGTATATTATGGATTGTTGTCGTCTGCTTTTTTTTTCCATAGTTTTTTTGCTAGCGGGTTGTTCTAAAAACGATATAGATCTAAAGCAATTTGAAAATAAGCAAGCTGACTTTATATATAGCTCAGCAAAATCTTATATGGATAGTAAGAAATATAAGGAAGCGGTTCAAATTTTTGAAGAGCTTGAGAAACAATATCCATATTCCAAGCATATTCCGCTTTCGCAAATTTATATGGCCGACAGCTACTATAATATGAAAAAATATGAAGAAGCGGCTACTACGTATGAAATTTTTATAAAAACCCATGCAACACATAAGATGATTCCTTATGCTCTGTTTATGTTGGGAAAATTAAGCTATGATCAGATCTTGATTGTCGAGAGGGATCAGGATGAAGCAGCGCAGTCCCTAGAGTATTTCGAAACACTAGTGCAGCAGTTCCCTAACAGCGAATATGTCAAATCCGCAAATAACTTTATTAAGCTAACAAGGCAACATCTTGCTGGACGTGAGTTATACGTTGCAAAATACTATCAATCAAAGAAAAACTACGCTGCTGCTATATGCAGATTGAACACCGTTATAGACAATTACGAGGATACTAACCTTATGCCGGAAGCTCTACACCGCCTCATCGAGTGTTATACCGCTATGGGGTTTGTAGATGAAGCCAGAAAAGTGTTTGCAGTATTGGATAAGGACTATAAAACAACCTCTTGGTATGAACATTCTAAGAAACTTCTGCCTGGAACAATTGTTAAGTGGCGATAATACTATTTGGAAACCACGCTTGTAAGGCGGCGTTATTAGCCAAGAAGCATAAGTTTTCAAAGATATATTTACAAAATAACAAAGATACTCCAGATTGGTTAAAAGGTGATTTAAAAAAAATAATTCGAATTGAGATACAGGAATTTAAAAAACTTTTACCAAAAGATGCAGTACATCAGGGAGTCGCTATCGAAATCTCCGATGATTCAAAATATTATTCTGATATAACTGATCTTGCAAACTCTCCCAAAAATTGCTGTATTGCCATACTCGATGGGGTTACAGACCCTCATAATTTAGGAGCCGTAATAAGGTCCGCAGCTGCTTTTGGTATAAAATTTATTATCATTCAGGATAGATCATCTTGCAAAATCAATGGTACAGTGGCAAAAGCAGCAAGTGGAGCACTAGAAAATGTATCCATATGTATCGTTAAAAACATAGCCTCAGCAATAAACAGCATAAAAGAGTATGGATTTTGGGTGATTACACTCGATGAAACTGGAGATAAATATATAAATGAGATTGATTTACGAGGAAAAACCTGCCTAATTTTTGGGGCAGAGGGAACTGGGACCAGAAGGCTTCAAAAAGAAAACTCAGATTTTTTAGCAAAACTTCCGACGAAAGAAAGGTTTTCCACTCTTAACATTTCTAATGCTGCAACAATCGCTTTTTACGAAACAGCCAAACAAAACAATTTTTGTTTGTAGCGTACGACCAAATATCCCCTTAAAAATACCTCATACACCAGGGCGTAAAACAAGTTAAGATTTTTTTTTATTTTTAATATACCGTAGTATATACATTATCATCGTCGTACAGATAAGAAATATAACAAAATAATTAAGTAAAATTATATATGTATTATTCTTTTTGATAAATAAAACCAAACAACACAGTATAAAAATCAAAGCAGTACATATCTTGCTCATATAGACCGGTTTTATTTCTAAATTCTTTTTTAAAAAGGTTATATATGCTCCTCCAAAAAGCAAAAAGATATCGCGCACACTGAGAATAATTGCCGTAATCAGAGTGGAAGGAAGGGGGGTAACATAAGCATATATCCCCCACATAACACAGTTGACAAAAACTTTATCAGCCAATGGATCTATTAGCTCTCCAAATTTAGATGTAGCATTTAGACTTCTCGCAACATATCCATCTAAAAAATCTGTAACAGCTCCCAAAACAAGAACAACAAAACCAAAGGTTTTTTTATCAACACTAAGCAGATACAAAAACAGCGGGGACAGCAAAATTCTAAATGAGCTTATACCAATAGGTATATATTTCTTATCCAAGTATTTCCATATCACTAAAAAAGAACCTTATTTCCGTATCAGCGGTTTCCGCGGAGTCAGATCCGTGCACTGTGTTTTGATCGATAGAACGTGCGAATTTTTGGCGTATAGTTCCTTCTTCTGCAATAGCAGGATTGGTTGCTCCCATAATTTTTCTATAATCCATAATAGCATTTTCTTTTTCCAAAACCTGAACAACAATGGAATCAGAACTTAAGAAAACACAAAGATCATCAAAAAATGGTTTCCCCTCATGGATTCCGTAAAATTTCTCTGCTTGTTTTAAGGTTATTCTTATTTTTTTCTGAGCAATTATTCGAAAACCAGCCGATTCTAGCATAGCGTTAATCTCACCGGTTACGTTTCTTTCCGTAGCATCCGGCTTTAAAATAGAAAGCGTTTTTTCAAAACCCATAAGCATTATATCCTATAAAATATCCGCATAATATATATTATGAAAACTAATCACAAAATTTTACACGAACAAACAAAATTACAACAAAATGCAATTTTATACCTTAATTTTGGTAAATTCAACATTTGCCTTTTGCCACATTGCTACTTAAGTATGTAATATGGTATTAGAGTCGAATAAAAACAAAATAACATAGAGAAATTCTTAAGTGTTTTTTTCTTACAAAATTCTCAATAACAAAACAAATATCGTATCTGAAGATATTTGTTTTGCGCATACCGTAGATGAATTTAAAGAAATTATTAAATCAAATTCTAATTTGATGCTTATCTCTTTTAAAAAAAAGAATATACGCCTTGATAAAACCTATTTTTCAGCAAACTTCACTTTGCCATTCTTAAGGTGCTTGCATACCCTCGTGTCTAATGCAATAGATATCTCGAGTGCTCTAAAAATAACGAAACAATCATTTAAAAAAAATGAATATAAAGCAATTGTTGCTTATATCACTTATATGATATCTTCTGGGTATTCCTTCCATTATGGTCTCCAAAACACTGGTTTCTTTGACGGAGTATTAACAAAATCCATAGAAATTGCCGAAAAAACAGCAACACTGCCTAAATCTTTGGAGTATATAATCCGCTACATGGAGGAAAACCTAGAAACACTAAAGCTCGTTAAAAATTCCCTTACTTATCCAATAATCCTTTTATTCACAATACTATTTGTTACACTGTTTTGGATATTTTTTATTATTCCAAATTTTATAGAATCATTTGAGGAAATGAAGATTTCCGTTTCTTTTTTTACCAAAAGTCTCCTAAATTTCAGAAATTTTTGCATAAAACATGCAATTTTTACGCTAGTTTTTCTGTTTTTTATAAATGTTTGGATATATCTAAAAAGAAAAAAAATATTACAGAAAATTCCAATAATAAAAAATATTAATAGAGATATAATAATTTTTAGATTTTTTCTAAGTATGAATCTTCTACTCTCTGAGAAAATAAACTTCACTGAAACGCTCAGAATAAGTCTGAGTTCAATTAATAACGATATTTTTCGTAAAAAAATAGAAGAAACTGTAAACTCAATCCAAAATGGATGCAATATATTAACGGCATTCAAAAAAACAAAAATTTTTACAGATCAAGAAATGGCGATAATAGATTCTGGGGAAAAATCTGGAAATATAATAGAATCTTTCAAAATAGTATCTGAAATACTAAAACGTAACACAATTCACAGCATTAACAAAACCACTTCATTGCTCCAGCCTTTGTTTACGGTTGCCATGGGGCTTATTCTTATCGTCATGATATATTTAGTATTTTTGCCAATTTATGACCAAGTCAGCGTCCAAATGTGAGATAATCTAAAAAACCTTGTAATACAAAGCTCGCCGCAATTTTATCTTTTACCATTTTCCGTTTTTGGTAAGATAAATCGTCAGTACACTTCATCGACGCAGCGGTGCTTAGTCTTTCATCCCAAAAGATTACATCAATATCTCTAACGCTGAGTAATTTTTTAACAAATTTTTGAGTTCTTTCCGCTTGGTATCCTGGAGTATTACAAAAAAGCGGAACAGGTTTACCTACGACAATTAAACTAACCATATTTTCATCTACTATATTGAACAAATTCCTAAAAATTCCATGGCTATCAACTATTTTAAAAGGAGAAGCAATTGTCCAGTTTAAATCCGAAAGAGCAAGACCTACCCTCTTCTCTCCATAATCAATCCCCAGAATTCTCCCATCTTTTTTCAGGAAATCTTCTCTTGTTGCTTCTATAATCATATATACTCACTCCAGTTAGCGAAGAGATAATTTTTCAAAATCTATCCCAAGAATTACTGATGTTTTAGGTACATTTGTTGATATTAATGTTAAACCTGAACTACTATACTAGATGAAGTGGTAAAAAAAATCACATACGAAAAACACAGCCTATATTACCATATTAATTGATGGCTTATATATATAGTTGATTTAATTAACCCCAAACACCAAAAACCATCTAATTCCAGGGAATACAGCTTTAAAAAAACTAACAACTTGCTAATTAGAGCGGGTATAGTCATCGAGAAGCCGAGGGACTGGCGCCGTCGTTTACGTCAAAAATTATAGAGCAGATATATATATAGTTGATTTAATTAACCCCCAAACACCAAAAAAACGTCTAATTCCAGGGGATACAGCTTTAAAAAAAACTAACAACTTGCTAATCAGATGACTCGGTAACAACTACTCCTTTTACCGTATTTCCCCATCTTCTATTTTTTCGGTTTCGATATTATCAGTTCCTTCAATGTCGGATATATTCAAAAATTTTAATTTCCTGTGAAGGGCGGACCTTTCCATCCCTACAAATTTTGATGTTTGCGAAACATTACCTGAAAATTTCCTAAGCTGTTCGCGTAGATACTCTCTTTCGAAGGCCTCACGGGCATCTTTTATAGAAAGATTGGTAAGTGAGGATATGAATTTTACATCACAAGTCCCACCTGGCGTTTTCCCATCAGTTATTTCTTTTGGAAGAGTCTCTGCTCCAAGCATACCTCCAGAATTATCATCATCATCATTATCGTTACTGGACGCCATTGAATTGCTCATAACTAGAACCCAGTCAATGAGATTACGAAGTTGCATAACATCTCCGGGCCAATAATATGAAATAAGAACTGACATGGCTTCATTATTAAATTTTTTCTCAGGTATATTATAGGCAATTGCTGACTGTTTTATAAAATGATTCACAAGGAGTGGAATATCTTCTTGTCTTTTTGAAAGAGCTGTCACGTTTACTGCATTAAAACTGAGAGCCCTATACAAATCACCTTCAAACAGTTCGTTTTTCACCAAAACATCAACATCAAGGCTCGAGCCACTTATAATCCTAGCCCTATTAGGCACCGGAGCCCCCCCCCCTACCCTCATATACTCTTTGTTTTTTATAGCTTTTTTTAATTTTTTTTGT
>JAIRWI010000017.1 GCA_031269095.1 Holosporales bacterium | reverse complement strand
TTGCAGCAGGCAGCCAGGAGATTAAATCTTAGTCCAAATCTCTTTCTTCTGTTTCTATATCTATCTACTATTATCTTAAACCTTTTGATAAATCCTATAACATTCTCATTAAGAACCCTTATGCTTGATAAATCTCTGTTATATAATCTATCTTCCTTACTTAAAGGTTTCCTTTTATTCTTCTTTATTGGATTCCTTATAATGTTAAGGTGAATAATTCTGTTACTTTTGTGCTAAATATTTAACCTCTTATATAGTGAACCATCTAAGTGTAGCGGTTACAGGGCTCTTATGGTAAATCTCTACGCTCTTTGCGTGATTGACATAATGATTTTTCATTTCCTTACACGAAACTGAGGTTAGCTTTAGAAAAACCAATGCTAAAAAACCATAACTAGATTTCTGTTTTTTTTAAGTCTCTAAAAAAGATTTCCTACTCTATAGTTGATTAATTCGATATTAGTATTAACAAAAATGCCAACTCCCCTGTGGTTACAAAAAATATAGTTTTAAAAAATCACCTGTTTACTAACTGGAGAGAGAGTATAACAGACTGTTTGCAATTATTCTTATATAAATTAAGATAAAATAACGAAAGTGTTTTTTTAAATACAACTAAAATAACATTAAAATCTGTATTTTGAATAAGCAAGAATAAAAAAGGTTGAATACAATTTTGTTAAAAATATTTATATAGTTTTGCTATTTTACTTGGGGATTAACAAAAATGCTAAACCACATGCAATTTCTTGAAATATTTTTTAAAAAATTAATCTATTACAACCTAGAACGAGTAAAAATGAAGATATAGAGTTGAGAATCTTTTTTAGAGACTTAAGAAAAACAGAAGGCTAGTTGTGGTTTTTTAGCATTGACTCTTCTAAAGCTGAAACTTTGTTAACAGAGCTTAGTATTAACAAAAAAGCCAACTCCCTTGTGTTTACAAAAAATATAGTTTTAAAAAACACCTGTTTGCTAACTGGAGCGAGTATAGTCCTCTCGTGAACTGAGAAGAGTCAATTATACCACTCTCATCAACTTGTTCTTTTTAGTACACAGGATATGAGCCGATTTCTACATATGCGGTATAACTGGCAATTGTAGAGACCGACTTTCTATCCTTTTTATGAACTTTTTGCAGGATATTCTCCTGTTTTTTTTAATCTTTTAGATTTTCTAGGTATTTTGGAAGAATATCCTCCCTTATCCTAGCTTCGAACTCTTCCGTTAGCTGTTTTAGTTTTTCCTTGGTCTCTGGAGTCATAATTGCATAATATTCATTTTCATTAAAAAGGGTTTTGATCTCGCCATCCTTAGAAAAAGCCTCTTGAGTTAAAACAATATCTCCAAAGGTATCTTTAGTTTGCTCGACTAACTCCCTCATTACTTGTCCACTCTCTCTTGTTAAAGCGCATCTATCAGAACATGAAAGTTTTGATGATAGTTTTTGGTCTCTACATTCTTTCAAATAAAATACAGGCTCACCAGCCTTGTCGCTAGTATACGATTCTTCACCTCTTTTGGTTTCAACCTCTAGGTTAGCACCTGATAATATTTGGCTTCTGGCGATAGCCACTCTATTTCCCAATTGGTGTAGTATTTGATCCAGTTCCTTTTTTGAAACTCTATCATCTAGAGATTTTCTTTCTTCGATTAATGTTGGGTCCTTTTTGAAACCGGTGGAGAAAGTTCCTGTAGTTACTGTATGATATATAACGCGGTCTCCGTCTATGAAATTTAGTTCGTCAACCTGTTCCCTCCCCTCTTCTATTTTTTCAGCATATCTGGGGATATAAAACCCTGATAAAATCGTGGAACTTTCTGCATTTGCAATTAACATTATTGCAATTGCAGTCACTACTGACAATTTACATTTATTCATCTTTAATCCTTCAAATTTAGGTTTATCTATACTTTTATATTACTTCTTTAAGACATATACTACAAGTACTATTTATTTGAAACTAGCTATTCGTATTTAATCTAAAGCTATTAATTCAAACTTGAAACTTTATAAATTACGGGTGTTTTTTTTACACTACATATGAGCTTAGGCTCTTAACTTTCATTCCAGCTTAAATATGCCTCTATATCAAAAGTATTGAAAAAAAATAAATACCCCATACTCTCCAAACTCTTTTCTTATACTTATTTCATCTTTCGTTTTGTATCTACCTTGTTATATGTTAGCATGCCCATTTAGTACATAATTTAATGAATAGCTCCTAACCTTATGAAATTCAAACTAGTATCAAGGTTCAAACCTTCTGGAGATCAATCAGGTGCGATATTCTCTATAGTAAAAAATATCCAAAAAAAAGTGCATGATCAAGTTTTGATGGGGGTAACAGGCTCTGGGAAAACTTTTACAGTGGCAAATGTTATAAATGAGGTGCAAAAACCAACTTTAATAATGACACATAATAAAACTCTTGCTGCTCAAATATATTCGGAAATGCGAGAGTTCTTTCCGGAAAATGCTGTAGAATATTTTGTTTCATATTACGACTATTACCAACCTGAAGCATATTTATCTCATTCTGATACATATATAGAAAAAACCTCCTCTATAAATGAAGAAATAGATCGTATGAGACACTCTGCTACAAGATCCCTTCTCGAGAGAAAAGATGTAATAATCGTAGCTAGTGTGTCATGTATATACGGCATTGGCCCAATAGAAACATATTCTGATATCGTTCTTGAACTTAAAATCGGCACAAAAATAGATCCACAAAAATTATGTAGAAAACTTATTGAACTCCAGTATCAAAGAAACGATTTGAATTTTAAACGAGGAACATTTAGATCGGGAGGAGACATAATAGAAGTTTTCCCCTCACATTTGGCGGATAGGTATTGGCGCATAGACTTTTTTGGAAATGAAATTGAATCGATATACGAGATGGAGTTTCCTTCGCGAAAAAAACTCAAATCTTTCCAGAATGTAAAAGTGTTTTCAAATAGTCATCATGTCGCTTCAAAAGAGATGCTTTTGCAAGCAGCTGAAGAAATAAAGAGCGATTTGCAGATTAGGTTAAAGGAATTTGAGCAACTAGGGAAAATTGTTGAAAGGCAGCGGCTTGAACAAAGGATTCTTTACGATATCGAAATGATGATTACTACAGGTTCTTGCTCTGGAATAGAAAATTATTCGAGATACTTTTCAGGCAGAAATCCAGGAGAACCTCCTCCAACTCTTGTGGAATATTTTCCTAAGGATTCTTTGCTTATCGTTGATGAAAGCCATGTTAGTATTCCACAAATTAGAGGTATGTATCTGGGGGACCGATCGCGCAAAAATAATCTCTCTGAATATGGTTTTAGGCTTCCATCTTGTATGGATAACAGGCCTTTGAAATTTGAAGAATGGAATAAGTTTAGATCAGATACAATATATTTATCTGCAACCCCTGCCGAATTTGAAATAAACGTTTCTAATGGATATATCGTAGAACAAATTATTAGGCCTACAGGAATTGTAGATCCAGAATGCAGTGTTAGGCCGTGTGAAAATCAAATTGATGATCTTATGGAAGAAATTCAATTAACTAAGGCGAAAGGGTTTAGAACCCTCGTCACAACACTTACTAAAAAAATGGCAGAAGCTCTAACCGAATATCTATCTGAACATGGTGTTAACGTAGCATATATGCATTCAGATATAGAAACTTTGGATAGAATTGAAATAATAAGAGGATTAAAAGCCGGGGATTTCGATGTTTTAGTGGGGATAAATCTTCTTAGAGAAGGATTAGATATTCCAGAATGCGGTTTAGTTGCCATACTTGATGCCGATAAAGAAGGATTTTTAAGATCGCGAACTTCTCTTATCCAGACTATAGGAAGAGCGGCTCGAAACGTAGATGGACACGTTATTTTATATGCTGATAATATAACAAAATCTATGGAATATGCTTTATCTGAAACCGAAAGACGACGGAAAATTCAGATAGAATTTAATCATAAACATGGAATAACTCCAAAATCTATTACTGTTAAATCACAGCCTAAAATCACAGATACAGAAGAGCCTGTTGTGGATATCAGAAGAAAAATAGCTGATCTTGAAAAGAAAATGAATGAAGCTGCGGAAAATTTATTGTTCGAAAATGCAGCAAAATATAGGGATGAAATAAAAAAGTTGCGTAAATGAAATGTTCCTTTTGAAGATATTGCTCGTGTTACACGTAATCGTAATGAAAATGCAACATTGATATTTCGTAGTTATTTAGCAATTCCCAATAGGAGGAGCAAAAATGTAAAGGAGATCACATGGAATTGCTGTAATAGTGCTTTACTTCCAGTTCCAATACCCGGGGCTTACCTAACAATCGAAGATTATATATCAGCTTTATATCCAGTAGGAGCTCCTCCAGCTGTTGGAACTGTTATTTCCTACAATGCTGCTCAACCGAATTAAGTATAAAAAATAGTTATATAGTTGAGTAGGAGATTTTTTGTTTCTTGCGAAGATACTTTACGTACTGAAGTTCTAAGCACTCTCCCCCTCTTTTTTTAGCCTATGTTGCTCTTAAAAAAATCCTCCGCAAAAAAGCATTACAAAAACAATGTTCCTTTTGTCACTATGGTATTTTTTCCAGAAATATACATGTGTTTCTCATCAGGTAATATTTCAATATCGATATAGCATTCTTTTTTAGAATTTTGGCATCCAGTTAATTTATTGCTTTCAAATCTTTCGGACCAATAGGAGGCGAGTCTGGCATGAGCTAGGGGAGTTATATTGTCTTCGAAAACCCCAAGTTTTGGGGCAAAAACACGAGCGTAATAATCACTTCGTGTATCTTTTTCGTAATGATTATCGGAGGTTACTATAACAACTTCATGATCTATATGGGAAAGAATATCTATATTTGGATCTAATTTGGCAAGCTTGCCTGGACTCCTTATTTCGACTATAAGGTAACAGCCAGATTCTGCAACTGATACAATTATTTCCCCTGAAAAAGCGCTGCTTATAGAATCCGACATAGGTATTTTTGAAAAATTCGTTGATGACAAACGCACGCTGGTAACTCCATCATCAGTTTTGGTTTCAAATATTCTATCTTCAAACAAAAAATTTATTGGATCGCTATTGTTCTGCTCTACTGAAAGAATATGAGAGGCAGCAAAAAGCCCGTTTCCAAATAACATTTCCTTGCGAATAGGAGTATAACAGACAATATTAAAATCACTTGCTCCATTTTTTTTTATAAATGTAGTTTCTGGGGTGTTAAGCTCCATTGCTATGTTTTGCATGAGTTCCCCATTAACAAATACATCGTCATCGACGAAAAGAACTGCGGACGCCCCCCCTGCCAACGGAGAGCTGCTAAATGTATCTACTATACAAAAATCAACAGACATAATTACAAAGAAAAATTAACCTAATCTGTAGATTGTCTCAGAAAAAACGAGATATATCAAACTATAAAATATTTAAATTTGGCTGGGGCACTAGGATTCGAACCTAGGGATGACGGTACCAAAAACCGTTGCCTTACCACTTGGCTATGCCCCAAAGACACCAGATGACAGTAGAATACCCTGCTACGTAAAAAATCACAACAATATTAAAACGATTCCTATTAGTGTTTGTTTTAAAATTAGAGTTATTTAGCAGGATTGGCAAATAATTTAAACACAATTCCCCCCCCTACTTTGGTACCTAGATCCGACCTTACAAAGCAAATTAAAATACTACTAGTGGGGATATCTAAAAACTTCCTTCTCTTATATAAGGTTTTTTGGTCAACTCTCCTATTATGATCAATTATATTCGCTCTAATTAGCAATGGGGAACTTTTTAAGTTATATACCTTGGGTTATGTGATTTTTGGCATTTTTGTTAATACTAATACCAAACAGTGAATCAACTATACAAGCTGAAACAGCTATATTTCGATAAACAAGCTGATACAAGCACAAAAAAACCTCAATGATTCAGGAGGAGAAAATAGCTTTAAAAATTGCTCAACTGCCTGATGATACTAGTATATCCCTTAACACACTGAGAAAATGGATTCTTTATATGATATAGCTGTTTCAGTTGACATTATTATTAACAAAGATACCAAAACCCCTGTAATCCCAGGTATATAACTTAAAAAAACTACCCCGTTACTAACTGGAGCAAGTATATCTGGAAACTTATAAAAAAAAAACAAATGCATTTGCGAATCAATGATAACTTTTGCGTAATAAAAAAATCCAACTTTTTATTGGGCTTGGATATATAGTTATTCCAGTTGATTTGGGGATTAACAAAAATGCTAAAACACATGTATATATTTTAAAAAATTATCTCATTGCTAGCTAGAACAACTATAGTTGATTCACTTGACTTTAGTATTAAGAAAAACGCAAAAATCTCTCTGCAAAACCAATGGACATGGTTAAAAAAAATAGATTGTTGCTAAAATTGGTAGAAAAATATACTAAAGGTTCCCCCTATCTCGCGTAATGAAAATAGTATTTTTATAATTTTGTATACAGAATTTAAATAAATAATATAAAATTTTAATTAAATTTTTAGGGACGATTTTTATTTTGATTTTTAAATATATAAATGCAAAAATAAATATATGGTTTTTAGTGTTTTTTATTAAGGATTCCACCACTTATGAAAAACTATTGGTCCCATAAAGATCTTGAAAAATTAGGTAACGAGTATATTGCGGGGAAAAAGATAAAAATTATTGCTGCCGAATTAGGAAGAAGTTATTCAGCAACAAATAAGGCAATAAGTAAGGTTTTCGGTATTGAAAGAACTCAAAAAGGAATCGCAAAAAGTAGAACCAAAATAGCATATGATAATAAACAATCGAAGAAATATGCTAGAGATGCTAGAGAAGAAAAAAACCATACAGTGAAAAATGTTGATTTCACAGTTATTAAAAAATATTTAACTTCTAAAGGTTATAAAGTACATAAGTTTTCTGGTCCTAGTCATAACTTTTATTTAAATGAAATCGAGATTTTTACTGTTCAAAATAAACCAATGACAAAGCTTAATGTACTATTATTGGCAAATAAAATAAGAATTGAAGAACAACTTCCAATATTTTCTTCTGGTGAAATAACTTGGTTTTAGAAATAGGTTGAAACTATAATATGTTATCGAGTTCCTATGCTGCCAAGCGGAAATGAAGAAAATAGTCGTCAATTCAATTATGTTGCTATTATTGATTATTGTTTGCTACGCGATGGGAAAGTGGCTTATTCCTTTTGTTGTAAGTTTGGTACTTGCGTATGCATTTCATATCCCCACTCGTAAACTGGCTTCTATATTAAGAATTTCTAATTCTCTAGCGTCATCTATCGTTATATTTTTTTTAATACTGGTTTGTGCTCTTTTTGCTATATTTATGACCCCCATGATTAAGAATGCTATAACCATAGCCATAGCAAAGCTACCGTATTTTATTGAAATAGTTCCTAAAATCATAAATGAAATCGTATTAAAATTCAGTACAGTTTTAAGAATTGATAGCCAAACAACATTAGATATTTCTCAAACATTAATTAAATATTTAAGTGGAGTAAAAATTACTATTCCGAATTATTTTTTTGGTTTCTTGAATACTAGTATGACTCTTGTTTATATCGCTATATTTGCCTTTATGGTACCGATAATTACATTTTATCTTTTAAGAGACTGGGAAAAAATTGAAAGATATGGGGAATTTTTGTTAAAAAAAATGTCATCAAAGTCCATTACAAATGTTGTTCGAAATATAAACAAAAATTTGGGAAGTTACATCATAGGGCAAATTACCGTCTGTATCATTCTTGCAGCTCTATATACCATATGTTTGTACTTTATAGGCTTGAAAGAATACATATTCTGTGGATTATTCTCAGGTTTTATGTCATTTACCCCTTTCTTGGGGCCGTTAATTGGTTTTACTAGTACTGCAGTGATAGCCATAGACCAATATACCACTATGCAGTATATGTTAACCGCAGCGATATATGTTATTCTACCATTTGTAGATTCAAACTATTTGACCCCAAAATTAATAGGGGCTAGGGTTGGTATACAACCCTTTTGGATACTTTTTTCTATATGTGCTACAGTATCGATAATTGGTATTTCTGGTGTATTCATATCGGTTCCAATAGCAGTTGTTGCCGCAACCATTTACAAGGATTTTATTAAAAATCTGTAATTTAGAGATATATGAAAACTAGGGTACCTAGTATAGTTGTTTCACTTGATTTCAGTATAAAAAAAACCCTGTAATTTCAAGAAATATAGTTTTGAAAAATCACTCCTTACCGACTAGAACGAGTATACCTTGTAACATTTAAATGCAGATCATTGAATAAACAGAGAATATAATAAGAAAACGACGAAATTATGAATAAAATTACCTTTAAGTAATGTGTTTAATTGCTTGTTGAATCCGCAAAAGTGGAATCTTTATAACAGGAAAAAAATATGTGTTATAATATAAATATCTTTCGTATCAAATTTGATTAAGTATTAAAATGAGAAAAGATTATAAACCACAAAATAATAAAAATACTAGGGGGTATTATCAAAGTATTTATGATAAATATATAAATAATGCTAAAGAACATAGTTCGTCTGGAGATATGGTTATGTATGAGTATAATTTGCAATATGCAGAACACTATATGCGTTTTATGGAAGAGAAATTTCCTATAGTTACTAATAAAAATTATGGTAATAATGATGACTATGATAATAAAAAAAACTCAGATGTTGAAGCAACTGCAAATAACTCTATATCCGAAGCAACTGTTTTAAATTCTAACGCAGAACTTCCTGAAACAACTGCGGTACAAACAGTGCGAAAGATTAAAAATCGTAGTTATAGAACAGCAAGGCCAAAACCACAATGCTAAATACAAAAAATATACAAAAATCAATTTTCTTCATAAAAAAGCTAATTAATTATGAGGAAGAAAAAAAGTGACTGGCAGAGATAGAGGGCCGTATAGAAAATCCGCATTTCTGGGATGATTTTGAAAAAGCCGTATCTATCTTAAAAGAAAAAGAGCGTATATCTGCTCTTATTACTCCACTTAATGAGCTTGAAAATTCTTTGGCAGATATTATTGAACTTATGCATATCGCCGAAACTGAAAATGATCAAAGTTTTATGAGAGAGCTTGAAAAATCTGTAGAAAAATTAGAAAAAAAAACTTTCGCTCTTCAAATTACTTCGCTACTAAATGAACCTCATGATTCTATGAATTGTTTTGTTGAAATAAACGCCGGAGCTGGAGGAACAGAAGCTCAAGATTGGGCATATATGTTGGCAAGAATGTATACTAGATGGGCTGAAAACAAGGGGTATAAAACTGATATAACAGATAAAAATGATGGGGAAGAAGCCGGTGTTAAATCCATAGTTATACATATAAAAGGCGAAAAATCATATGGTTGGCTTAAGAAGGAAAATGGGGTCCATAGATTGGTACGTATTTCACCTTTTGATTCGAATGCCCGTCGTCACACGAGTTTTGCCTCAGTTTTTGTAACCCCAGAACTTGAAGATGATATAGAGGTACAAATAAACGAATCCGATCTTCGAATTGATACGTATAGGGCTTCCGGAGCAGGGGGACAGCACGTTAATAAAACAGACAGCGCAGTTAGAATAACCCATATTCCTACAGGACTAGTCACTCAAAGCCAGACTGATAGATCTCAACACAAAAACAAAGCAATTGCCATGAAAATGCTC
The DNA here is from genome assembly GCA_031269095.1 of Holosporales bacterium. Classification (GTDB taxonomy): domain Bacteria; phylum Pseudomonadota; class Alphaproteobacteria; order RUG11792; family RUG11792; genus JAIRWI01. The sequence continues at coordinate 18,632 of JAIRWI010000017.1, read as the reverse complement.
AGATCTAAGCTATACACTATAAAACTACAAGAAAAAAACACAGTTGTTAATGCTTCTGATAAGACAGAAATAGCTTGGGGGAACCAAATTAGATCGTATGTTTTACAACCATATCAGATGGTAAAGGACACAAGGACGGGACACGAAAACGGCAACACGACTGCAGTTCTTGATGGAGATATAGATGGGTTTTTGGAAGAAGCGCTCTGCTTGGCAGTAACTCTCCCCTGCCCTTCTAAGCACATAGATAAAATTCCCTAAACTATACTATACTCTCTCTTTAGTTAGCGAAGAGATAATTCTTCAAAACATATCCCAAGAATTACTGATGTTTTAGGTGAATTTATCGATATCACTGTTAACTGGAGCGAGTATATCCCCCCTAACATACCGAGAAATTGGATTCTTTCTATAGATATCTAGAAAGTCATAAAAAAACAAATGAGTTTGAGAATCAACGATAACTCATTACGTAACAAAAAATCCAACTTGTGTTTGGGTATATACCGATTAATTCGATAACCAATTAGGCGTAAACACAAAAACCTCTATAGTTCCAAGGAGTATAGCTTTAAAAATCACCTGTTACTAACTAGAATGAGTATAGTATTAACCAAGAAAGCAAAATCCCTCCTGTAGTTCCAAGGAGTATAGCATTAAAAATCACCTGTTATTGGCTAAGGACGGTATAAATGATTTATTTGATATTATTAATTAACAAAAATCCTAACAATTTCACAGGAAATAGCTCGTAAAAATCACTCAATTGCCAACTGGCACTCGCATAACACAAAAATGCAGACACGCACTAAGGATGTGTCTTAACTGTCCACAGTTGGGTTTTTAACAGGTTCAATGTCTTCAGAAATTTCTGTTTGTTCCTGCACGGTCATAACCTTGACATTAATATCAAGAGATACTTCCGAATGGAGTATTATTTTAACGTTATGATTTCCAATCGTTTTTATTGGTATAGCTATATTGACCTGGCTTTTAGATATATCAAAACCGTTTTCTTGCAAAAGCCTAGAAATGTCAATAGGTCTAACTGAACCGAAAAGCATACCAGACTCGCTTGCCTGCCGTACGACAGTTAGAGAAACATTTCCTATACTATCTCTAATTTTTTCCGCTTCAGCTTTGTTTTTTAAGTTATTTGCCTCCATTTCAGCTTTTTTGGAAGCAAAATACTCAATATTAGCAGATGTTGAACGCAAAGCTTTTCCCTTCGGCAGTAAGAAATTTCTGGCGAAACCACTCTTAACTTCGACCTGATCTCCTATAAATCCTAATTTCTCGACTCTTTCTAAAAGAATAACTCTCATATAACCGCGCTAATAAAATAAACCATACATGTGGCATCATGCTATCACTCTTTGTTGATTATCTCAATAAAATCTTATAGTATTAGTACGAATGAGCAGTTAAAAGCAAACGTTTTAGTAGAAATATAATTGAAGGAAAATATGGGAAACGAGGACTATTATTCGATACTTGGTGTTTCAAAGAACGCCTCAGCAGAGGAAATAAAAAAGGCATATAGGAAACTTGCAATTAAATACCATCCTGATAAAAACCCAGGAAATAAAGAGTATGAGGAAAAATTTAAAGAAGCGACATCGGCCTATGATGTCCTTAAGGATCCTCAAAAAAAAGCTACATATGATAGATACGGACATGAACAGTATAGACAGCAATCCTCCTCTTCCTCTTATGGTGGTGGGGGAACTAGCAGTGGTTTCGGTTTTGATTTTAGCGATATTTTTGAGGAAATGTTTGGAGGAGCTTTTGGACAAGGAACTAGAGGAAAAACCGCCGCCTCTCAAAAGCAACCTGGCTCAGATATAAGGTATAACCTTGAATTGTCTCTTGAGCAGGCATTTAGTGGGGAAAAAATTAACTTAAAGTTCACAACCCTCGTGATTTGTGACAAATGCCATGGAAATGGATCGGAAATGGGATCTAAGCCAACGGCATGTCCAACATGTGGTGGAAGAGGTAGTGTCCGTTATCAACAAGGTTTTATGACAATTGAGCAAACTTGCAGTACGTGTAACGGAGAAGGAAGTATAAATTCTAATCCCTGCAAAAAATGTACTGGAAGCGGAAGAGTCAAAGGTGAAAAAAATCTTGAAGTTGTAATTCCAGCTGGAGTCGATAATGATAGTAGGGTAAGAATAGCAGGAGAAGGAGAAGCAGGTTTTAAGGGAGCAAGTCCCGGAGATCTGTACGTTTTTGTATCAGTTAAGCATCATAAAATTTTTAGAAGATCGGGTTCTGATATTTATATAACCGTTCCAGTTAGTATTGGAAAAGCAGCTCTAGGAGGGGAAATAAGTGTACCATCTATCGATGGAGTATTGCAGACCGTAAAAATACCAAGTGGAACCCAAACTGGTCACCAGTTTAGAATAAGAAACAAAGGAATGTCTGTAATTCAATCCAAAAACAAAGGGGATATGATTGTTGAGGTATCCGTCGAAACTCCTGTGTCGCTTTCAAAAAAACAGAAGGAATTACTCGAAGAATTTGAATCCGCTCATGATGAAAAATCTAATACTCCAGAAACATTTAGTTTTTTAAAGAAAATTAAGGAATTTTTGGGGAAGTAGGAGTTTTTTTTGGGATAAATTGTATTAACAATGATTGCTAGATTCTGGGCGTATCAGTTAGATCGAAGAGATCTTCAGATATTCCGTGCCCATATACAGGAATTGTCTTTAGAGGTATTTTCTGGTATACTACTTCGTTATAAATACGTTAAAAAAAAGAGAAACTGAGGGGAGTAGGATGGTGTTTGCGGGACTGTTTCAAAAAAGAAGTTTTTTAAAAGATAGGAAAATACACATAAGGTATGAAGCCACAACAAAACGCTGAAATAAATAGTACATATCGTAGTATTTTGAGAATCGCAATCCCAACTATTTTGACTTCGCTTTCGACAAGTTTAATGTATTTCGTCGACAGAGCGATTTTAGCTGGATATTCAACTGAAGCTATGTACGCTGCCACTGTTTCGGGCAATTTTGTTTCTGTTTTTTCATGGATATTTGTCGGAGTTGCAAGCACTGCAGAAATATTTGTAGGCCAGTATAACGGAAAAAATCAGTACGATAAATTGGCTGTTCCGATCTGGCAAATGATTTATATGGCGTTAATGTCAGCAGTTATCTTTCTACCTATGGGATATTTTTCTGAATATATGAATTTTCTTCCTGACTATGCAAGAAAAGAAGGAATCGATTATCAAAGAGCTCTTTTTTATTCTGCTTTTTTGCCAAGCTTAATCGCTGCATTATCAGCGTTTTTTATCGGACAGGGAAAAACTTATGTCGTAACAATCGTTGCAGTTATATGTAATGTATTAAATGGAGTTTTAGCTTATTGGTTTGTACATGGACTCCATGAAGGAGCAGGAGGAGCTGCAAAAGCCACCATCATATCAGCGCTGTTTCAAACTATCATCTTAATAGCTATGTTTCTCAGCAAGCGAAATAGACAGGATTACAAAACGCTAAAAAATTGCGCATTTAATAAAAAGATGTTTTATGAATGTTTTAAAATTGGAGCCCCATTATCATTTGGGCATTTTTTTTCAATCTTAGCGTGGTACTTAATTATAATAATTATCGGGCACTCTTCCAAAAAATTAGGAATTGTATATGGAATAGGAGTTACCATTTACGGATTAATTTCATTTTTCTCAGAAGGCTTGAATAAGGCAATAGCAACAATGACTTCAAATATGATTGGGCGGAAGGATATTGAATCTGTGAAAAAGATATATAAGAGATTTATATTACTTTTAATAGGTTTTATAGTATTACTTAGTATCCCTATGGTATTTTATCAAAATCTATCTTTTTCTACCTTAAATTTGATGCAGGATAACAATATTGTTGATTTACATGCTGATCTGTCCATCGTACTGATGTTTAGTATAGGAATTTTTCTTTTTGAAGCCCTTGAATACATTACATGGGGGATCCTTCTAGCAGGAGGAGATAGTAAATATCCAATAATAGTCTCCCAAATATGTTTATGGACAATATTAGTAATACCGACCACTATATTATGCTATAACAATAAATTATCTTCTATTTCGACTATATACTTATTAATGGTTTTGTGTTTTATTATTAGCTTTTTATTGGTTTATAGAAGATACAAAAGTTTAAAATGGTTCAAGGAACTTGTATAACTCTTTTTTAAGAAAAATAATAAAAAAAAACTAAGTTTTTTTAAATAACTTGCTAAGTATTTTGGAGAATTAATAATTAATTAAGTATTTTCGTATACAATGGAAATATGTACTGCACTTGACGAAAGTGTGATAAAATGCGGGCGTGTTGTTTTGTGTTATTTGAGGTAAATGTGTTATGTTTATTAGGAAAATTTTGGGGATGTTTGGGTGTTTTGTTGTGTTAGGGGGGAATTTCGGAGCAGTGTTTGCTTCATCGCCACCTGAACTACAAACGCAAATTTCGGTTAGTGAGGGTGATTTGCGTGTTGAAGGAGTGCCTACTATGAGGGCTATTCAAGATTTTACGGAAAATATAAGATATGAAAGACTTCCAATCAAAGGTGAAGTAGCTAGGAAAAAAATAGAGATGTATATTAACACTATATTTACCCAATATGGAAATAGCGAAGCTATTGCCACTGCTTCGCTGTTTAAGATGTCATTTGATAATTTTGATCAAGCTATGTCTGGAGCGTGTGTAATTTTAATTCATAATTTGGCAAAACACTTAGTTACCAATATTGAATTGGTAGATCATATTATGAACTCTCACTATTCCAGGGACACAGATGCAATAAGTTTAGCTGCACAATTGTTGTATAGTACCGGAAATGGAGAAAAGCAGATTGCTCACGCAATGTTACGCACAAAAGTGGTTCCAATTATGAAAGAACTTGGTTTAGGGATGTATGTCCCTGAAGGATTTTAGTAATTATGTATAAGATAGTATTACGCCTATTTTTATGTTTCGTAATACCATGCTGTAAATTACATGCTGATCTTTCTGTTTATCTTAATAATGTAGGACAAGCGAATTGTATAATATTAAAGGAGGACCATACTAATAAAGCTCTTGTCATAGATTGTGGAGCTCCAACGAAAGAATATGTAGCAGGAAAACGTACTACTACTGCTACCTCTATAATGAATAAGTGGGACGCCCCAGGAGGAAATGGGCAAATTTTCGCCAGGAAATTACTTAGTGGAGTTTTAACGTATGTGATTATTACTCATCAACATATAGATCATTGTTCGTTACTACCGTCAATACGAGCAGCAGGAGCCAATCTACAAGAAATTGTTGTAGGTGGAAAAGATGTGCTTTCCGCAGGGAAAGCTGCAATAACAGACTCCCTTGAAAAAGATCTAAATAAAGAAATTTGTACTATCCTCCCGACTTTTGTACCTGATCCAGCTACTTTTGTTCTTTCTCAAGAAGTCTCCAAGGTGTTCGACCCTGGTAGTGTAGAATTGTTAATGCCACCCACCTGGGAGAAAAAAGGTGAACATGATCAAAACCTTGTTGTAAAAGTAAAATATGGAGGAAGGACTCTTCTTTTTCCTGGGGACGCTCATGGCCCACTATTAGATCAGATAATTGCAAGGAACCCTAAAGCCTTGGATGATGTTGATTTTTTGGTTTTATCACACCATGGTAGTAATGACAGTGGTGAGCTTGCATGGTTTACGCTTTCAGCACAGAGGGTCGGGAGAGGAGAGACTAGCTCTCTGTTAACGGTAGTATCCAGTAATCCAGCCGGAGAACATTCTTTACCATGGAATATGATACAATCCCTTCGATGTAGCACAGGAGAAGATTACTGTGCTCCTCATACAATTTCTTTTAGGGGATATCCACTATGTAAGTCGCAGGTTAAGAACTTTGAAGAACCTCTTTTTACTACATGCGACGCTTCCCAAGGATATTACAAGTTAGTCATTACTGATAAGGGAACCATTACTCTCCAGGATGGAGAGGGTGTACCACAGTTTTGTAGTTTCCCCTCTGTTTTTTCATTTTCTTTTCCCTCCTCATCCTCGTCTTCTTCAAGTTCATCATCGAGCTCATCGTCGAGCTCTTCATCTTCTTCGGTCCCGTGTCTGTTTCAAAATGATCTTACTTTACTAGTAGATCTACTGTTTTTTTATATAAATAAAGTAGTGATGCCAACGTTAACATCTTTCCCAGATCAAGCAGCAGCCTTGCATGAGAAAATTAATCCCCCAAAAAAAGTAGTACAAATATTAGAGTTTTGCAAAGATTCTAGATTTAGTCTTGAGAAAGAACTTCTAATTTCTAAAAAGAAAAAAATTTCTGAACAATTAGGAATAAGTGATAATGCCTTTTTGTCATGGATTGAGGAGGAGGCTGATCGTATTCAAACTTTAACCAGTCTAAAAAGAATGAGGTCTGGATTAGGAAAAAAGGAAGAGAGGGAATACAGGAAACGGTCCCCTAAAGAAGAAGAAGAAGATGATGATGAGGAGGAGGAGGAAAAAGAAAAAGAAAAAGAAAGAAAAGAAGATGATGAGTAGTGACAAGCACGTAGTGTCAAAAGATAGAGCTTCCGCTCCAACATAAACATATGCTTCACGAAGGTATACTTTCTGATCTCAAGATTGTTGGATTATGGGCTGTGCCATCTCTCGTCTTGCGTTGTTTCTGTTAACTGGACTGTGCATGCTCGTTTCAGTTTGCAATGGGCTAGTTTTTTAAACTATGTTCTGCGGAATTACAGAAATTTTTACGTTTTCATTTATCCAGGTATTGAGTGGAATGAGCATAACATAAGTACAGAAGCCCCGAGCGTTTGCAAACTAGTACAGAGCTATATCTTACAATTTTTCGTTCTCGCTTTCATCGTCGTCGTTTTCTTCCACTATAGAAACAGAGGTGACCCTTTCCCCTTCATTGGCTCGAAGAACTATAACTCCCTGCGCCGAGCGTCTCGTTATCCTTACATCTTGAACGGAACACCTCATAATGCGCCCATTATCTGTTATAAGAATAATATGATCATCATTCTTAACTGGAAGAGAGGCAACAACAGGGCCATTTCTTGGGGTTATCGAAATATTAGTGAACCCCTTTGTACCACGACTTGTTGGTCTATACTCATAAAAAGATGAAATTTTCCCAAAACCGTTTTCAGTTATCGTTAGGATAAATTTCTCATCTCGAGCTAGTTTTGTCATCTTGTCCTCGACAAGAAGGTTTTGCTGATTTGCTGGTGATTTTTTAACTACTTTTCTGAGATTTTCAGCATTCTTTAAATATAAGGTTCTTTCCTCTACGCTATCAAATTCCCATCTATTGAGAATCGACATTGACATAACTTCATCACCTTTAGCAAGTCTAATCCCACGAACACCATTTGAATTTCTTCCTGAAAACACGCGAACGGCAGTTGCCTTAAATCTATTGCATACCCCTTTCTTCGTAGCTATGAATATATCGCTGTTGTCACTAAAGCAAAGTGAAACATTAATAAGCTTTTCCCCATCTTCAAGACCAATCGCTCTTTTTCCATTACTTTGTATATTCATAAAATCTTCGAACTTATTACGCCTAACATTTCCAAAAGAAGTTGCAAAGATTAATGTTTTTTGTTCAAGTTCTTCATCATTATTCCTCACAATTAATATAGTCGAAATATTCTCTCCGGGCGCTATTGGAAGCATATTAACAAGTGCTCTTCCTTTTGATATTGCACTACCAAGGGGTAAGTCATATACCTTCTTTCTATAAACTTTTCCTGAAGATGAGAAAAATAAAATCTCGTCATGCGTATTTGCAATATTCACCTGCTTAACTATATCTTCCTCTTTTGTCCCCATTCCGCTTCTCCCCTTCCCTCCTCTCTTCTGGGTTTTATAAGTTGAAAGTGGCACTCTTTTTATATATCCTTCAAGCGTTATGGTTACTACCATATCCTCTTTTTGTATAAGATCTTCGACGCTAAACTCATCGCAATTCATCTGGATCTCTGTTAGTCTCTTCGTTCCAAATTTACTGCGAACCTCAAGCAGTTCTTCTTTTATAATATCTACGATTTTCTCATGAGAACCGAGAATTCCAATAAGCTCACTAATAAGGGCAACAGTATCCTCAAGATCGTTTTGTATTTTGTCTCGTTCTAGCCCGGTTAATCTGTGGAGTCTAAGATCCAATATGGCATTCGCTTGAATCTCAGATAACATATATTTGTTAGAGGCGGCGACAGCCGCTGCCCCGTCAACAAGCTCTAACATTGGTTTTATATCATCCACCTCGAACGGATAATTCATAAGTTTTTCACGAGCATTGTTTCTGTCGGGAGCATTTCTAATAATAGAGATAACCTCATCAATATTTGCGATAGATATAGCAAAACCAAGAAATATATGAGCTTTTTCACGAGCTTTTTGTAAATTAAATTTGCTACGCCGTATAACAATTTCTTCACGAAAATTAACGAAATATGTAAGCATCTCCCTAATAGATAGCTTCTGCGGTCTATCATTAACAATCGCAAGCATATTGTATCCAAAAGATGTTTGCAAAGGGGTATGCTTAAAAAGCTGATTTAGTATAACTTCTCCAATCGCATCCTTTTTTATCTCAACTACAATACGAACCCCCTCCTTGTTAGATTCATCTCGAATATCGCTTATTCCTTCAATGATTTTATCCTTAACAAGCTCAGCAATACGCTCAACCATTTTTGCTTTATTAACTTGGTATGGAATTTCTGTTACAACGATTGATTCTCTACCATTTGACGCTCTTATTATTTCAGTTCTCGAGCGAATCATTATGGAGCCGCGTCCTGTATTAAACGCCGATCTTATCCCGGAATTTCCCATAATAATTGCTCCAGTTGGGAAGTCTGGGCCTTTTACAATCCCCATCAACTCATCCGTTGATATTTCAGTATTATCAATAACAGCTATACAAGCATCGATAATTTCCTCAAGATTATGTGGAGGGATATTCGTTGCCATACCGACGGCGATTCCGTTTGCTCCGTTAACTAGAAGATTGGGAAATCTTGTCGGAAGTACGGATGGTTCTTCGAAAGAACCGTCGTAATTTGGACGAAAATCCACTGTGTCTTCATCAAGATCATGTACCATTTCATGGGAAGCAGCAGTCATTCTTGCTTCCGTGTAACGGGGAGCTGCTGCTGAATCCCCATCCATCGAACCAAAATTTCCCTGTCCATCGATTAAAGGAAGGCGCGTACTGAAGTATTGTGCCATTCTAACCATTGTGTCGTATATTGCTGCTTCGCCATGTGGATGGTATTTACCCATGACTTCTCCAACAACTCTCGCAGATTTCCTATACGGTTTGTTATAGTGATTTCCCGTTTCACTCATTGCATAAATTATACGTCTATGAACAGGTTTTAATCCATCACGAACGTCTGGAAGAGCTCTCGAGACTATAACGCTCATCGCATAGTCGAGGTATGATTTTTGCATTTCTTCTTCGATAGGTACTCCAACAATTCCCTGTTTTCTGATCTCTTCCATCAACACATATAACAACCAAACAAACGCTTGCAGCAAGTATATACTACTTATCGAATTTTGGATAGTGCTATGGATTTTAGCTCCCCAAAACTTTTATGTAAATTTCTCTACACTTAAAACTCTTTAAACAACAAAATACCATTATATAGCTCATATGTTATAATAATATATCTGTAGGGAATAATTTTTAAAAATCATATGTCAAACATTAAATACTACATAATTTTATTTTTATACACTGTTTTTAACGTTTCCTGCTTAGAAAATCATTCAGTTATTTCAAAAAAATTGAATTCTACAGAGATAGTATTTACCAATGCCGATGTTTTTAGGAATTTTAATAAACTAAATACAAAAAATGCTCTCGAATACACGATCTTAGAAAAGTCCCAAAAATACCTTGGTAGTAACATTAAGAAACATAATATATACATAGGAAGTAAATACCGGAAGTTAGAAGCAAGTGTTTTAGGTAAATTTGAAAAAATATCCAAAAAGTCAGCCAAGGTAGTTTGCTCTTCTGAAACTATATCTAAAATTCTAAAAAAATATTCTTTTATGAGCAAAGAACAAAAAGACTCTGTTGTTCAAATTTGTGGAGAAAGAAATGTTAATATTTTAATAGGAAAGGCAGGTTCTGGAAAAACAACTGCATTAAAAGCTATAGCTGAGACATATAGAGAAAGCGGAGCTCAGGTTATAGGAATGAGTTTGTCAGCATTGGCTTCTGAGAATTTAGAAAAATATGCTAAAATTGAAAGTCATTCGATCGCATATTGGTTCCATAAAAAATGGAAACCATCCAAATCCCAATTAAAACAGGGAGATGTAATAGTTGTAGATGAAGCTGGAATGGTCGGGACCTCCGAATGGAAAAAAATTTTAAATGCTGTTGTAAAATTTGAATTAAAATTGATTATAGTTGGAGATTATAATCAATTTCAACCTATTTCTATTGGAGATTGTTTTAAATCATTTATGGATATAACTAATAACCTATATAAAAACAATTCTATATTTGAACTAAAAGAGATTCGCCGTCAAAAAAAGAAATGGATGCAGGAAGCCAGCGTGGATTTTTCTAATTTAAAAATCTCGCAAGCTCTTGAAAGGTACGAGAAAAATAAAAAAATTTTAGCTCTCGGAAAGGCAGAAAAAGATGCTGAAAATATTGTAGCTAAAAAATATCTAGAATTAGAAAAACTCGGTGGAGTCGTTGTCCTTTGCTATAGTAAACTTGAATGCCGAGCCGTAAATAATGCGATTAGAAACGCAAAGAAAGAAAAGGGCGAACTGGGAGAGGATGTAGTAATAGTAAACGACAGACCATTTGCTATTGGTGAAAAAATAATGCTTTTGCATAATGAAAGCGTATTTAAAATCAAAAATGGACAGACAGCGATATTCAAATCCTACAATGATGGTATCATCCATCTAGAAACGGAAAATGGTACAATTAAAAGAATAGATATAGAAGTGTACGACCAGATAGATTACGGGTATGCGATAACGCTTCACAAATCACAGGGGAAATCATTCAAAAACGTGCTCGTTGTTGCCAGTAAAATGATGGATGCAAGAGCTTTATATGTCGCAATGACCCGGCATACAGACGATATATATTTATACTATAAACGCTCGGATTTTGGCTCTTTTCAAGATCTTATTGAACATGTTTCTAAGTATAACTATTATAAGGGGTTTGAAAGTCTTGAAGATAAGGTATCTTAGAAATGGTATTTATATTTTTGGTATAACCGAAATATTTTCTCTCATAAAAAAGAGATAATGTAAAATACACTCACTCTAGTTAGCAACAGGTAAAATTTTAAGTCAAATACCACGGAATTACATGTTTTTTGGTATTTTTGTTAATACTATCAAGTTAATCAACTATATGCTCAGCTAGAAGCTATTTTTGTAATTGATTTGTTGGTTAGAGTAATGCATATTATGTAGTTTACCGAAACAATAGAAAATCGTGTTTACAGAAGGTGATCAATTTTTGTTTAAGTTTTGAATTTGCAGAGAGATTTTTTGATTCCACACTAATACTGAAAACAAGAAATACTCAAAATGAATTAGTAATGTTAAATCAGAATTTAAAATATAGATATAAGAGTATTTTGTGATATTTTTTTGTAAAATTTTAGAATTATGTTATCATGAGGTTAAAAGGACGTTTTTTGCACGTAAATAGCAAGACTATGAGGTACTTTAAAGAATCTTCTAACCTGTTATCTATTGGTAAGAAGTTAAAAACTAAAAGACAAGAGTTAAAATTGACTCAAAAAGATCTAGCTTCCAGTGTCGGAGTGACTTCTCAACAGCTACAAAAATATGAATCAGGACAAAGTAAAATATCGATAGAGATGCTCCTAAATTTATGTAGGGAATTGAAAGTTAATTTCGATTACTTCTTACCTAAGATTCAAATAACAAATCTTAAAGAAAACGAAAAAATAAACGAAACCATAAAAAACTACAATGAAGAAGCCTTAGAGCAAAAACTAATAGAAAAGTTTAGAGCCATCGAAAATCCCGATATAAAAATCTCCATACTAAAAATAACAGAAGTTCTTCTAGAAATTAATAAGAGCAAATAAAAAAAAACACCGTGCAAAGCTTGGGGAGGATTATCAAGGATATGCTCGAAGCACATCCATCATGCACGGTGTAAGGATCCTTGCGAACCCTGTCTGGATAGTAGCATATATTTTCTGATATGGCAAATTATTTTTAGTGAACAAAATGATTTTCTTTATCTTCAAACAAAGCAAGTGCGTTATCTATAGATAAGTTATGTGTTTCCCTTATATCTTTTTTCTCCAGTATTATCCTAATAACCTCTTTAACGGCTAAATCTACAATTTTTTCCTGAATTTCGACGAGAATGTAACTTTGTATTTTTTGAAAGGCTACGTTATACCCTTTTTCTTCTTGCTCGATAATTTTTTCTAATTTTTTGTTCAATAAAGAATTCATCGCTTCTGCTTTTTTATGAGCCTCTGCAATTTTATTATCAATTCCCCCTTCTATTTTGACAAACAACTCATTGAGCCTTTTTAGTTCCTTTTCAGCAAACAATTTCCTATCCTCAAGATTTTGGAAAACCTGAGATATAGTGTCTATCTTATTTTGAATAAGTTCATTAAATTTTTTGTAAGAGAATTTATACAAAACAAACAAAGTTGCGATAAGGCTGATAACAAGGCAGATATGAACATCCAACAACATATTTACCGTTTTCCCCTAGTTTTATTTGAAAAAATTTTTTCATACACACTAACTGCTATATCATCAACGTAGCTTTTAAAGCTAGATTCAATATTTTTTATTTCATCACGTAGTCTAAAACGCATGCTTCCTATGAGACTTTCATTTTCTTCCTGTACAGCCCTCGATTGGTTTTCTATAACTTGCTCAAAATTATTATTAGAAGTTTCAATAATCCTAGTTATCATCTTATCTTGCTTTTTTTCTAGTTCAGATATTTTATCTTTCATCTGATTTACACTCTTTTCAAGATTCTCAACCACTTTTGTATATTTGCTAATATCTTCCTTTCTTTTAAAAAGAGATGTATTCATTCTAGGGATAAAAACCCTTTTAACTAGGATTAATAAAAAACCCAAGCACAACACAAGCCAAAAAATCTGTGAAAAATAAAATGACGTATCAAATTGTGGCATGTTATCTCTAAGAAAAGAGAATTATCATAGCAACAACGAATGCTAAAAGAGCGATTGATTCTATGAGGGCAAAACAAAGTATCCCCGTGGACATCAATTCATTTTTTGCTGACGGATTTCTTGCTATAGATTTTATAAGTGATGAGAATAAATTACCAAGCCCAAGGCCAACCCCAAAAAGAGCAATAACCGCTATGCCAGCTCCTATTAATCTAGCTGCTGCAACATCCATATTCGTGTTCTCCTTATTATAAAAAAAATAATATTTCCAGGTCTCTTTAGGGATTCTGATGCTCTAAGGATTCCGATATATATATACATGATAATACCACAAAAACATACGCCTGCAATACACATACCAGAAGTTTGAAAAGATTTAGGAATACGTTCAAAGCTATTGGAATTACCGATAGATACGAAACTACAGTAACTCCGGCAATTGAAGCAGCAAAGCTGGCAATTACTTTGATCATAATATGACCTGATACCATATTTGCAAACAGTCTAAGCCCAAGGCTCAGAGGTCTGAAAAGAAATGACATAGTCTCAATAACAACAAAAAATGGAGCTATATAAAGTGGGATACCATCTGGACAAAAATGTTTAAAATACTGCTTTCCCTGATTAACAAATCCTATAATTACCGATATCAAAAAAACAATCATTGCCATTCCCATAGTGACAATAATTTGTGTAGTAAAAGAGAAGGCAAATGGAAATAATCCCAAAACATTTCCAAATACTAGGAATAAAAACAGGACAAGCATATATGGAAAAATTTCTAAATTTTTTCTGTTAATATTGGATTTGACTATACTTCCAACAAAGGAAAAAAATGCTTCTACACAAACGTGAATTTTATTAGGAATAGGTTCATAAGCGTTCCAGGTTCCAACAAACAGTAGCACACAAATCAATAACGTTGCTATAATCATAAATAGCGATGAATTAGTGACGGATATGTCAAATCCAAACACTTTTATCGGTATAAGTACGTGAATTTTGAAAGAAGATAATGGATCTAACATATACGTTGTTTTTCAGGGATCTAACAACACCATTTGATGTTATTATAGCATTTATTGAAAATTAGTTCTAGATACTTATACAATTACCGTACAGTTTTGTGTTATGAATTTGTAGTTGGTTCAATTAGTGAATATAAAATATTTTATATAAAAATATAAAACTACATAATTGTCTAAAAGTTATACTTGTTCTAGTTGACATTATAGTTGTTTAACTCGATAACTAAGTAATTTTTTGAATCATTTTTTCCAGAATCATTAGACCTCTTTCGAAATTGCAATAACAATTAGTAAGTGGTATAAAAAAGGAACCCTTTAAGTAAGGAAGATAGATTGTATAACAGAGATTTATCAAGTAGGAGGGTTCTTAATGAGAATGTTATAGGATATATCAAAAGGTTTAAGATAATAGTAGATAGATATAGAAACAGAAGAAAGAGATTTGGACTAAGATTCAATCTCCTGGCTGCCTGCTGCAATTTCCTCTTGTTAATTTAATTTCTAAAGAGGTCTATTGAGTTTTTTGTATTTATACTAGCTTGGTTGTCGAGTTAATAAAGTATAATATTAAGAAAAACACAAAAATCCCATAATAGCTTGTATATTTTTAAGAAACTAAACTACTACCGATTAGTTTTGTATAAGTGCGCTAAATGTATCTTATCTTCTTCTTGCAGAGTGTTTCCTCGAAAAATTAAACAATATCATAGCCTTTTTCGGTAATGATTCTTCCTCTGGGAGTCTTTTGAATAAAACCCAGCTGAATTAGGTATGGTTCTATGACATCTTCAAGAGTATTGGAAGTTTCTGATAAAGCGGCGGCTAGGGTTTCAATCCCAGTAGGTCCACCTCCGAAGAGATCTTTTAAAGCAGAAAGATATTTTTTGTCCTCTGAATCGAGCCCATATGGATCTACTTTTATTTTATCTAAAGAAGCTACTGTTAATTCGATATCGATTCCCTCCGAGTCTGCTATAATGTTTGCAAAATCTCGAACTCTTCTAAGAAGTCTTGAAGCAATTCTTGGAGTTCCTCTAGACCTTTTCGCTATCTCTTTTGCAGATTCATCATCTATTAATATACAGAGCATCTCAGCATTTCTAGTAATAATATGCGACAGCTCACTTATCGTGTAGAAATTAAAACGAAAAGGGATTCCGAATCTTTCACGAAGTGGCTGGGAAAGCAATCCAAGTCTTGTCGTCGCAGCAATAAGAGTAAACTGCGGAATATCTATTCGTATCGCTCTAGCGGATTGTCCTTCCCCTATTAGTATATCAATTTTAAAATCCTCCATAGCTGGGTATAAAATTTCCTCAACAGCTGGATGCATCCTATGTATTTCGTCTATAAAAAGTACATCCCTTTCTTGTAAATTCGTTAAAAGAGAAGCAAGATCTCCTGGTTTTGTAATTACTGGCCCCGAAGTTATCTTAATATTCCCTCCCATTTCGTTAGCTATAATTTGTGAAAGAGTTGTTTTTCCAAGGCCTGGAGGACCAGATAATAAAACATGATCCAGCGCTTCGTTTCTTGAAATAGCCGCCTTTATAAAAACCGAAAGATTCTCACATATATCCCTTTGTCCTGTGAAATATTCCAATTTTTTAGGACGAAGAGATCTATCGTTTGTAATATCGTCAGCAATCGACTCCCCCGTTACTAATCTAGTATTATCAACCATGCGTTTGAAACAGTAAATGTTTTATGATTCTTAACTAAGAGCATAATATCATTAAGTTTGTATATTAGAAAGAAACTGTTTATACAAGATTTTATGATTTAGATAACCTTTTGGGGAAAAACTTTTAAAATCTTTCTAAACTTCCCCCTATTTTTTGAAATATATAAAAATTATGATATAATGGCACTTGTATATGTAATTGTATTTTTTTACGGTTTTTAAAATGGCTAATAGATTTAATTTAAACACACAAAGTGAGGCTGTTGTTGACGACAATCTTCGGAGATATATGACATCTGTATTCGGGAAGATGTTTCTTGCTCTTTGTATGACTGGCGGAATATCCGCATTTATGGCTTCTTCCCCTAGGATGTTAGAGATGATGGCAGGGAGCGGATCTTCGATAATTCTTATGCTGGCAACTTTTGGAATAGTGATATATATGACAGCAAGAATAAACAAAATTTCAACTGAAACAGCTCATATACTTTTTTGGACATATTCAGCAATAATGGGACTCTGGCTATCCCCAATCTTCGTTGTTTATACGGGCAAAAGCATTGCAAACTGCTTTTTCGTAACTTCTACCTTTTTTGGAGGGATGGCACTTCTTGGCTATACAACAAAACGCGATTTAACAAGTGTTGGGAATTTCATGTTCGTTGGACTGATATGTCTTATTATTACTTCTTTTGTAAATATTATTTTCTTTAAAAGTGGAGCTTTTCAGGCAATGTTATCCGCCATTAGTTTGATAATTTTTATGGGGCTGACAGCGTATGATATACAAAAAATTAAACAATTTTACAATGTTCTAGAAACATCCGAAATTTCCAGCAAAAGAGCAGTTCTCGGAGCTCTTTCTCTTTATATGGATTTCCTAAACATGTTTCTTGCCGTTTTAAGGCTTTTTGGAGATAGGAAATAATTGTTATATGGGCAGTAATACCAATGCAATATCTATAACAAGGAAAAAGGACTTTTCGGCGTGGTATCATGAAGTTATAGCCGCGGCAGACTTAGCCGATAGATCAAGTGTTCGCGGATGCATGGTTATAAAACCGTGGGGGTATGCAATTTGGGAAAATATGCAGCGCGTTCTAGATGCAAAGTTTAAAGAGCTTGGTGTTATGAACTGTTATTTTCCTATGTTTACTCCGATTGATCTTTTTGCTAAAGAAGCATCGCATATCTCCGGTTTTGCGAAAGAAATGGCTGTCGTTACACACTCCAGAATTGAAAATATCGATGGAAAACTCGTTCCCACTTCTCCTATCGAAACCCCTCTTGCCGTTCGTCCAACGTCAGAAATGATTATTGGAGAGTCGTTTGCAAGGTGGGTTGAATCGTATCGTGACCTTCCCCTCTTGGTTAATCAGTGGTGTAATGTTGTTAGATGGGAGATGAGAACTAGGATGTTTCTTCGTACTACGGAATTTCTTTGGCAGGAGGGACATACTGCTCATGAAACTGAAACAGAAGCCGTTGTTTTGGCAAAAAAAATTCACGAACTTTATAACTGGTTCATAACAGACGTTCTAAAGATTTACGCAATAATGGGGGAAAAACCAGATCATGAAAAATTTCCAGGAGCAGTAACGACATATACAATGGAGGCGATGATGCAGGATGGTAAAGCTCTTCAATGTGCCACCAGCCATTATCTTGGAACTAATTTTGCAAAAGCCGTGGAGATAAAGTTTCAATCAAGAAATGGGGGTTTAGATTTTGCTCATACTACATCGTGGGGGATAACGACCAGAATGATAGGTGGTCTCATAATGGCACATGGTGATGACAATGGAATTAACACTCCTTTGGAAGTAGCTCCGTACCATATAGTCATAATTCCTATAATTAAAAATGAAAGAAGCAGAGCAGAAATACTGGAATATTGTGAAAAAATAAAAATTTCATGCTCATCTCACAGGGTATTGATAGATATCAAGGATACTAGCTCTCAAAACAAGAGATGGGATTATATAAGAAAAGGAGTGCCGATTATATGCGAGATAGGGGAGCGTGATATTAATGGAAGATCTATTGCTTTTACAAGGCGCCAACCTAAAATACTTAAAGATTCATGCGAGTTTGATGCGTTTTCTCATGTAGTGAACCAAATTTTAGAAGAGCATGATGCAGCCCTTTATTCTAAATCTGTTGAGTTAAATACTTCAAAAACAGAAAAAAATATCAAAAATTTTGAAGAAATGAAGGAATTTTTCTCTAATGAAATGCCAGGATTCGTTATGGCAAAATGGTCGGGAAATGGTCTAAGTTTGCTAGATAAAATAGGAGTTAGCATTAGATGCACCCCCGTAAAATCAGAAAAATCTGATGGAAAATGTATTTTAACAGGAGAAAAAGCAGATACCGATTATATTTTCGCTCGCTCATATTAAAAAAAATATTGCACCCGTAGCTCAGCTGGATAGAGCGCTGCCCTCCGGAGGCAGAGGTCGTAGGTTCAAATCCTGTCGGGTGCGCCAGATTTTCTAGCAATGATGTGAAGAGGAAGAAATAGACCTCTTTCGAAATTAAATTAACAAGAGGAAATTGCAACAGGCAGCCAGGAGATTAAATCTTAGTCCAAATCTCTTTCTTCTGTTTCTATATCTATCTACTATTATCTTAAACCTTTTGATATATCCTATAACATTCTCATTAAGAACCCTCCTACTTGATAA